>JBPCIR010000185.1:0-7921 GCA_051006095.1 Rubrobacter sp.
CTTTATGGGGGACACTGGCTCTCTCGCCATAGGCGGTGTCCTCGCGGCGGCGGCGGTGCTCACCAAGACGGAGCTCCTCCTGCCCATCGTGGGCGGGCTGTTCGTCGTCGAGGCTCTCTCCGTCATCGTCCAGGTCCTCGTCTTCAAGCTCACCGGAAGAAGAGTGTTCAAGATGGCCCCGATCCACCACCACTTCGAATTCCTGGGCTGGGATGAGAACAAGGTGGTCGTCCGGTTCTGGATCGCCCAGGCCGCTTTCTCTTCGGTGGGGTTCTTCCTCTACTACATCTTCCTCTACAACTCGGTAGGGTGAGCCTGTGACTACCCTGGTATACGGGCTCGGAGAGTCGGGCGTCGCAGCAGCGCGAGCGCTAGCGGAGGGTGGCGAAAGAGTCCTCGTTGCCGATGGTGGCGACGACGAACGTCTGCGTGGCACCCTGGCCTCGCTCGACGTGCCCGGCGTGCTCGGGGCCGACGCTTCGGTACTCGACGGGATAGACAGGGTGGTCGCGAGTCCCGGCGTCAGCCCCCGTAACCCCGTGTTGCGGGCCGCCGAGTCGCTTGGCACCCCGATTCTCTCCGAGGTCGGGCTCGGGCTGGAATTGCTAGGTAAGGACGCGCGTGTCGCGGCCGTAACAGGCACGAACGGAAAGACGACCGTCGTCGACATGCTCCACCGTATGCTCGAGGCCGCAGGCGTGCCGCACGCCGTCGCCGGCAACTCCTGGAGATCCCTGACAGGGTGTGTCGAGGAGGCGCGAGGTGCAGGGCTGCTCGTCCTCGAGGTCTCTTCCTTTCAGCTCCACTACCTCAAGAGCCCTGGCTTCGCGGTCGCGGCGCTCCTCAACGTGAGGCGGGATCACCTGAACTGGCACGAATCGTTCGAGGAATATATCGCCGACAAGCTCAGCATCTTCGATGGACAGCGGGCAGAAGACCTGGCTCTCGTAAGCTCCAATGACCCGGAAAGCCGTGCTGCCATCGACACCATCAGGGCAGAGACCTTCGTCGTTGGCGAAGGCGACACGGCCCTGCGGGACGGGCGTCTGCTCCTCAGCGGCTCTCGTCTGGCTGACGTGGCCGACTTGCACTTCACAGGGACGCACAACTACGAGAACGCGCTCTTCGCCGCCGCCGCCGCCGCGCAGAGATTCGGTGCGGAGGTAGGGGAAATCAGGGAGGCATTGCTCGGATACGAGGCCAGGCCGCACCGCATGCGGGTCGCGGCAGAGGTTGCGGGCGTGACCTACGTGGATGATTCCAAGGCCACCAACCCGGCGGCGGTCGTGGCGGCCCTCTCCAGCCTCGACGTGCCCGTAGTTCTCATCCTCGGCGGCTCGGAGAAGGACACGGATTTCTCGGAGTTGCTGCCGGCCCTGGAAACGTGCCGGGCTGTCGTGTGCCAGGGTGAGGCAGGACCCCGCATCGCCGCTTACCTCGAAGCTGAGGGTTGGCAAGATGTGGTGCACAGGGCCACCGACCTCGAGAAGGCTGTCGAGAGAGCAGGAGATCTCGCCAGGCCCGGTGACGTCGTCTTGCTCTCGCCAGGGTGCGCCAGTTTCGACCAGTTCCCAGGATACGCCGAGAGGGGAGACGCGTTCATCGGGTTCGCCAGGCAACTCGCCGGACATCGTGGGGCCGTCGGACGATGAGCAGTCTGAGGGCGAACCTGTTCCTGGTGGCGCTAGGCCTCTCCCTGCTCGGGCTCGTCATGATCTACTCAGCGGTCGGAACCAGTATCCTTCTCGTGCGCATCGGGCACATGGTCCTCGGCGTGGCCGCCTTCTTCGTGACCAGCCGGGTCAGGTACACAGCCTGGCGAAAGTACGCCCCTGCCCTGTACCTGATCGTACTGGCCGGCCTCGTGCTCGTCCTCATACCGGGGGTCGGGAGCCAGATAAACGGCGCCAGGCGGTGGATCGACCTCGGGCCCATGAGCATTCAGCCCGCCGAGTTCGCGAAGCTTGCCGTCGTGCTCGTCCTTGGTTGCGCCGTCGCGCGTCTGCCTCACGGCTCGAAGCTCCCCGTCAAGCCCCTCGTGGCCGTTGGGGCACTCTTCGCGCTCGTCCTCGTCGAACCGGATTTCGGTACTTCCGTCGTGCTGTTGGCGGGAGCGGCAGGCACGCTTTGGGCCTCCGAACTCAGGACCCGCGACCTCGTGCTTTCGGGGCTTGTGGGGTTGGTGGCGGTAGCGGTGATGATGGTGCTCGAGCCCTACCGTCGCGAGCGGTTCCTGACGTTCCTCGATCCCTGGGCCGCCGCGGACGGCTCAGGCTACCAGATAGTCCAGTCAATGGTTGCCATAAAGGCAGGAGGCTTCTTCGGCTCGGGGGCAGGGTCAGGCGGACAGGGCCCATACGTCCCCGAGCTCGGTACGGATATGATCTTCGCCCTGATCGGGGAAGAGCTCGGCCTCATCGGGATGGTCGCTGTTATCGCGGCCTTCGGCTTTATCGCGCTGGCCGGGCTGAGGATTGCCCTGAGTGCCCCATCCGTAATGGCGCGGTGCGTTGCGGCAGGCCTTACGACGATGCTCACCGTCCAGGCCGTCTTCAATATGGGGGCCGCTATGGTGGTTCTCCCGCTCGCCGGGATGACGCTTCCCTTCGTGAGCTACGGAGGTTCGAGTCTGCTGGTATGCTTCGCCGCCGTGGGTATTCTCTACAGGATATCGGAGGACAGTGAACGAGCCAGAGAGAGCAAACCACGCAAGAAGACCGCGGATCCTGATAGCAGGAGGCGGCACGGGGGGGCACGCTATCCCCGCGCTGTGCGTGGCGGCTGACTTGAGAGACAGGGGAGCCGTGGTCGAGTTCGTGGGATCTCAGTCAGGGATAGAAAAGACCCTGGTCCCAAAGCAAGGCTACACTCTCCACGCCCTCCCCCTGACGGGCCTCGCAGGAAGCCCCGTGGACCAGGCCAGAGCGGCCCTCCTCTCCCTCAAGGCGACCCTCCACTGTACACGCATAATACAACAATGGAGGCCGAGGGCCATTCTAGGCGTCGGTGGTTACGCGAGTGCGCCGGCGGTGATCGCCGCCCGTACTCTCGGTGTGCCGACGTTTCTGCACGAGCAGAACTCGGTCCCCGGCCGCGTCAACCGCCTGGCCAGCCGCTTCACGACGGAGACTTTGGCAACTTTCCCTGAGGCTGCGCGGCGGCTCGAGAACTCCGTGTGGGTCGGTATGCCGACGAGGACCGAGATCTTCCGAGCGTCGCGGGATGAGTCGTTGCGGGATCTCGGCCTGGAGCCGCCGGTCGTACTCATCTTCGGCGGGAGCGGGGGCGCGCTCAGGATCAACCTCTCAGCGGCGGAGGCCTTCGGCACCGCGACACCATATACGGTCGTCCAGGTCTCTGGGCGCAGGGACTTCTCGCGGCTCTCGACGGAGAACCCGAGGCACGAGATCCTCGAGTACGTAGACGACCTCTGGCGATATTTGGCCGCCGCCGACGTGATCGTGAGCAGGGCCGGCGCGGGCTCGCTCTTCGACATAGCTGCGGCAGGAAAGGCGGCGATCCTCATCCCTTTCCCCTACGCGACGGGCGACCACCAGCTCGAGAACGCCAGGTACTTTACCGACAGGGGTGCCGCGGAACTGATGCTCGACTCCGAGGTCTACGCGACGACGCTGCGCGGCCGCGTAGAAGGTTTGTTGAACGACGATGGGCGGCGGGAAGAGCTTGCGCGGCGCATGGCCGCGCTTGCGACCCCGGATGCGGCCGGCGAGGTAGCCAGGCGATTGCTGCGTGCAGGAGAGAAGAAGTGGGGCCCATGAACATTCACATGATCGGCATCGGCGGGGCAGGAATGAGCGGTATAGCCGAGGTCCTCGCGAGAAGGGGCCACGGTGTCACCGGCTCGGACCTCAAAGAATCTCCTTACACTCGCAGGTTGCGCGAGGCGGGCATCACCGTCTACATCGGGCATGCCCCGCATCAGGTAGGTGACGCTGACCGGGTGGTGATCTCGACGGCCATACCGAAGACGAACCCCGAGCTTCTGGAGGCCGGCAGGAGATCCATCCCCGTCATACCGCGCGCCGCGGCGCTGGCCTGGATCCTGGAAGGCAACCGCAGCGTCGCCGTCGCTGGAACTCATGGCAAGACGACGACGACGAGCATGATGGCACACGTCCTCGAGGCACTGGGCGAGAACCCGACGGCCCTGGTCGGCGGCGAGCTGAACGACATCGGCAGCAACGTCGCCTTCGGAAGGTCCGACCTCATCGTGGCCGAGGCCGACGAGAGCGACCGCTCCTTCCTGTACCTCAGGCCGCAGGCCGCGGTGGTCACGAATATCGAGTTCGACCACCCTGACTTCTACTCCTCACTCGACGACGTAGTAGGGACCTTCGAGCAATTCGTCCGCTCTCTCCCCCAGGATGGCCACCTGGTCACCTGCGCGGATGACCCTTCCTGCATCGAGGTCGCCTCGCAGGCTCCGTGCCAGGTAACCACCTACGGCATCGGCTCAGGCGACCTCAGGGCCGACATCGTTGGCCCGAACAGATACGTGCTGCTGGAGGAAGGGGAGAGAAGGGGCGAAGTCGAACTCGGCGTCTACGGTCGCCACAATGTACTCAACTCGCTGGCAGCGGCAGCGGTGGCCCGTTGGCTCGGCCATCATGCCTACGAGGCGGCGAGCACCCTGAGAGACTTCGGGGGCGTGCGCCGCCGCTTCCAGCTCAAAGGAGAGATCTCGGACGTACGCGTCGTCGACGACTATGCCCACCATCCGACCGAGCTCTCCGCCACGCTCGCCGCCGCCCGTTCCACCATGCCGAAGGATGGAAGGGTGATCGCCGTCTTCCAGCCGCACCGTTACTCGCGTACCCGCGCCCTCTACAGGGAGTTCGGCGACTCGTTCTCCTCAGCCGATGCCGTGCTCATCACCGAGGTCTACGGCGCCGGCGAGATGCCCCAACCCGGCGTCAACGGCAAGCTCATAGTCGACGCAATCTGCGAGACCAGGGGCCACCCCGAGGTCTACTACATCCCCCAGCAAGACGCCATTCCAGGGGTTCTCCAGAGCGTCTCCAGAAGCGGCGACCTCGTGCTCACCCTCGGCGCGGGAGACATCTCGAAGGCCGGCGAAGACCTGCTCGACATACTGGGGGATCCAGGATCCCAACCCTGACTTACTCCCTGCGCGCGATCCTGATCTCGGCCTCCGTGGCCGCCGCTACTACCCTTGTCGTCGTCCTCCTTACCTACCTCAGCTTCCCCGTCACAGGCGTCAGGGTAGAAGGTGCCAGGATGTACCCCAAATACGAGGCCGCAAGTGCAATACCAGACCACGCCAGCCTGCTTACCCTGAACAGTGAGATGCTTGAGCGTAGGGTGGAGTCTAATCCCTGGGTTCAGGGTGCGGAGGTGAACGAGAACTGGAAGTCCGGTATAGTTACCGTTCAGGTTGAGGAGCGCCGGCCTGTACTGGATGCCGAGGTCGACGGGCGGAGGTTCGTCATATCGTCTGACGGCAAGGAGCTTCCGGGGCTTGGGGGAGCGAGTCTCGAGAGGGTGGAGTTGGATCGCGACCAGGTAAGGGAGATCTTGGAGTTCGCGAGGACGTTGCACGATAGCGGGCTGAGCCTGGACTCGGTCGACGAGGTTGGTGCAGGGGGCATCGGGGCCACGGTGGAGGGCCGACGGGTGATCTTCTCCCGCGCTGTGGGTGAGCGTAGGGCCATGGCCCTCAAGCGCATCATGCCCGAGCATCCTGACGCCAGAGTCTTCGACCTCCGTTCGCCTGAACGGGTAGTCGTCGGATCTCCTCAGCGCGAAGAGCACGGCGAGCAACGAGGTTAGCCGGCCGTGGCGCAGCAACTGGTGTACGGGATAGACGTGGGCACCACCAAGGTAGTGGCGATCGCGGGCCGCGTGGACCCGCGAAGGGGCTGGGTCGAGGTCCTGTCCATGGGGGAGGCGCCTAGCTACGGCCTCAAGAGGGGCGTCGTTGTGGACCGCAAGGCCGCCGCCGATTCTGTCGCGGAAGCCATGGAAGCCTGCGGCGTTCGTGGCGGGCAGGTAACGGTCGGCATCGCGGGTAGCCACATCTCGTCGTTCAACACGGAGGTCACCCTACTAAACCGCAGCAGGAACCTGACGGTCACCGACAGGTTCGTCCGCAGGCTCGAACAGGAGGCCAGGCAACTCGACCTCGACGAGGACGAACGCGTGATACACGTCGTCCCCCGCGGCTACGTCCTCGACGGGTCCGAGGGCGTCAAGAATCCGGTAGGCCTCGCCGCCCGTAAAGTCACGATGCGAGCCCACGTCGTGAGCGGGGCTCTCTCCAGTATCCAGAACCTCCTGCGCGCCGTCGAGGACTGCGGCGTCAGGGTCTCGAAGATCGTGCTCGAGCCACTGGCCTCGGCCGATGCCTGCCTGCTCGATGCTGACCGCGAGTCAGGCGTCGTGCTACTCGACATGGGCGGCGGCACGACCGATATCGCGACGTTCTTCAGGGGGGCTCTCACCCATACCGCCGTCATACCTATCGGCGGCGAGAGCCTCACATCCGACGTCGCCTACGGCCTCAAGATCCCGCAACACAAGGCCGAGGAACTCAAGCTGCGCTACGGTACGGTCCTCTCCAGCGCCGTCGACTCCGTGGCAGCCGTCAATCTCGACGACCGCCACTACAACGCCAGCTTTATCAGCCAGATCCTCGAGTACCGCGCCCGCGAGATCCTCGACTACGTGCGCGACTCGCTCGACCACACAGGGATGAGAGACCTGGTCCCCGGCGGCGTCGTCCTTACCGGCGGCGGCTCATTGCTCGACGGTATGACCGCGCTCGCCGAAGAAGTCCTCGGTATGCGCGCAAGGACAGCAAGCCCTCGTATGGTAAAGGGCGAGGTTAAACCTGTACGGAAACCTCAGTATGCAACGTCCGTCGGTCTGTTATACTTCTCGGCCAGAAACGATGACCCTAGACCAAAGGGTAAAGGTGCAGGGGCGATTAGTTTTGGTAGCATAGTGGAGGCGGTCAAGGGCTGGTTCCGGGGGAAGTAGACCGGGGGCCCCGGATAACGTGTGATGGAGGGTTAAAGAGGCATGTTGGACGCGGCGACTAACTATCTGGCGGTCATAAAGGTTGTCGGCATTGGCGGGGGGGGCACCAACGCCGTGAACCGCATGATCAACTCCGGCTTGCAGGGGGTTGAGTTCATAGCGGTAAACACGGATGCGCAGGCCCTCCAGATGTGTGATGCCGACCAGAAGATCCACATAGGGGAGAAGATCACGCGCGGCCTCGGCGCCGGCGCGGACCCGAAGATCGGGATGTAGGCCGCTGAGGAGAACAAGGCTGAGATCGAGGAGGCGATGCGCGGCGCCGATATGGTCTTCGTCACCGCTGGCAAGGGTGGCGGTACGGGCACGGGTGCAGCCCCTGTCGTCGCCAAGATAGCCAGGGATTCGGGGGCGCTGACCGTCGGGGTCATCACTCGGCCTTTCGCCTTCGAGGGCCGCAGGCGTGCGACGTATGCAGAGGAGGGCATCAAGCGCCTCAAGGAGAACGTCGACTCCCTCATCATCATCCCCAACGACAGGCTGTTGCAGGTCGCCGAGAAGCGTACGACCATGATGGACGCGTTCAAGATGGCTGACGATATCCTGAGGAAGGGTGTCCAGGGCATCACCGACCTCATCACCGTGCCTGGCCTCATCAACCTCGACTTCGCCGACGTGCGCACGATCATGCACGATTCCGGTTCAGCCCTGATGGGCATCGGCGAGTCGAGCAGCGAGACTAGGGGCACCGAGGCAGCGAAGACGGCGATCTCGAGCCCGCTGCTCGAGGCCAGCATCGACGGGGCGACGGGGATCATACTGAATATCACGGGCGGCCCCGACCTCGGACTCTTCGAGGTCAACGAGGCGGCGGAGATCGTCCACAACGCGGCGCACCAGG
>JBPCIR010000186.1:0-12539 GCA_051006095.1 Rubrobacter sp.
TGGGGAGACGAGTATCTGAACGAGGATTGGCCCCTCGACGATCCCTCGGCCACTGTGCTCGTCGTGCTCGTAGAGGGTAGGGTGGCTGGGATGATCCAATATTCGGAGGAGAACGATCCAAAATACCAGCACGCGGGTATCGACATCTTCCTCGACCCTGCGATGCACGGCCGCGGCCACGGACGCGACGCGGTTCGCACGCTCGCCCTCCACTTGGTGGGCGACCTCGGCCACCACCGGCTGGTCACCGACCCGGCCGCGGACAACGAGCCGGCCATCCGCTCCTACTCCGCCGTAGGCTTCCGGCCGGTCGGCGTGATGCGCCGCTACGAGCGAGACGCCGACGGCAGCGGATGGCACGACGGGCTGCTCATGGACCTCCTCGCCGAGGAACTCACATAATGGGTCGTACGGCCCGCGCGCAGCGAGGCTGTAAGCGCGGCTCCCACATACCGACAACCGGACCATAGTCGAGGATAGAGGAGAAGCCATGTGCTGCCAGGAGACAAGAACGCTGGGTTTGCCGGCCGAGGTGATCGAGGCGCAGGCCCACTACCGCCGGCTCCTCGATGAACGCGGGTGGGATTGGGGCGACGAGCAGCTTCCCGACTTCTTCCGGTGGGCCCGCTTCTCCTTGCTCGGCCCGGTCTTCGATGAGTTCTCGGCCACCGGCGATTGGGCGAAAGCCATCCGTTCGCTGATCGGCGAAGACGTTCCGCCAGGCATCGTCGTGGTGCGGGTCGATGAAGGCGGGGGACTGCTCGCCGACGTGGGACCCGCCCGAACCGCGATCGCGGGGCGCATGGTGCCGATCGACGTCGTCGTCGACTCGGCGGTGGATGCAGACCTGTCCCTGACCGTCGCCGGTCACGCCGTGTCTGTGGCTCCGCGCGGTGCCGCGATCGAGACGATAGATCTCGACGGGGCTGATCCGGTGTTCACCATCGCGCTCGGCGACGAGACTCTCGGCGTGGACGGTGCGATCTGGCCTTCCGCGGCGGCCGAACTCAGGCTCTCGTCTCCCCGTTGCGCGCGCTGGTCGGTCACCGACTCCAACGGTGGGGCCTGGTTCCCCGAGGGCGTGCTGGCGAAGTGGGACGTCCATCATCGCCCGTTTTTCCACGGCCGCGACGTGACCCTCGCGGTGCCGGCCGACTCACTGCACGTTGTCTGCGCCCGAGGTCTTGAGTTCGACCGAACGGAGCTCGACGTGCTCCCTGCCGCCGGTGAGACACACATCGTCGAGTGCGATCCGCCCCGACTGTTCGACCCGGCTGCCGAAGGCTGGTACGGCGGCGACCTGCACATCCACATGAACTACAGCGGCGACTTGATCTGCACCCCGGGTGACGCGGCCCGAATGCAACTCGGCGAGGGCCTCCACCTGGCCAACCTTCTGGCGGCGAACCTTTCCACCTCGCTCGTCTACGACCGCGACATGCTCGAGCAGACCGCTGGCACCGATCTGCCGTGGTCGAATGGTGACACGGTGGCGCGAATGGGAGTGGAGTACCGCAACGATCTGCTTGGCCACGTACACGCCCTCGGCCCGAGCAGTCCTCCGAGCCGCTACTACGCTGGTCACGAGCGCTCCGATCACCCGGAGGACTGGCCGCCGAACAAGGTTGCGTGCGAGGAAATGCAGGGGCTTGGCGCCACGGTCGGCTATCCTCACCCCGCGTTCACGGAGTTCCCGGAAGACGGGTCCGCCGCCCGCTTCTTCGAGAATCCGCGCTCCGTCGAAGCCCGAGAGCTCGTCGCCGACGCCGCGCTCGGTGTCGTAGACTCCATCGACCTCATCTCCCCCTTCGATGACGAGGGGGCGGTGTTCCTCTACCATCGCCTGCTCTCGTGCGGACTGCGGCTTGCTGCAACGGCCGGCACCGACGCCTTCCTCTCTTTCTCCCACGGTCCTGGCGTTGCCTCCAACCCACCTGGCTGGGGACGTGTCTATGCGCGCCTGGGTGATCAGGGCCTGTCGGTTGCGGCGTTCAAGAACGCCATCCGCGAGGGGCACACGATGGTCACCAACGGCCCGTGGCTCACCTTCGAGGTCAACGGACGGGGACCGGGCACCGTGCTCGACCTGACCGCGGGCGAGAGCCTCGACATCCGGGCCAAAGTTCGAGGTCCAGGGGCTGAACACCTGACGCTCGTAGGACCCGACGGAATCATGGCTGAGGGCGATGCAGAGTCCGAACTCCGGTTCGAGACACCGCTGGATGGACCAACCTGGATCGCGGCCGTGGCCCGCGGCGCTTCTCACCCCAACACCCTCGACGAGTCGGTGCTGGCCCACACCTCGCCGGTGTACGTGGACGTCGCAGGCCGGCGGGTTGCACGCGCTGCCGACGCCAGGTGGTGCCACGAACTCCTCGACACGCTCGAGCAGTTCGTGGACGAGCATGGCCACTTCGCCTCGGCGACCCGCGACGCCCACTTCGGCGAACTCGTCGCGGTCCTCGACGAGGCTCGCTCCTTCTATCGACTAGTAGCCGAGTCGGCAAACTGTTAGTGTCGCTGCCACACTGTAACCCTCAGGAAGGAACATGATCATGACCGACATTTAGATCCAAGGTCATCACGAAAGCCGTCGCCGGAGTCTAGGGGCTAACCATGCCCCAGGAGCGAAGTAGAGAAGGAGGATCATGGACTGGAAGTTAGAGGTGGTCACGGTCCCTGTATCGGACATTGATCGTGCCAGAGATTTCTATGCGGAGAAGATGGGCTTCGCGGTGGATATCGATCACAGAGTAAGTGATGAGGTTCGCCTCGTCCAACTGACCCCGCCAGGGTCAGCTTGTTCGATCCACCTCGGACTCAGGACCGTTGACATGGAACCTGGCTCCATTGATGGTGTGTTCTTGGTCGTCACGGACCTCCGCGCCGCCCGCACCCATCTGGTCGAGCGAGGCGTGGATGTCGGCGAATTCCAGGTCTTCGACGAGGGCGCTTACCGTCCGGCTCAGGAGGGAGAAGAGCTCGACTACGTCGGGTGCGTCTTCTTCAGGGATCCAGACGGCAACCGCTGGTGCATCCAGCAGATACCTGCCAGTTCCTAGAAGTGGAAGGAGATCAGACATGGGCAAAGTAACTGCGGGACTCACGATGTCGCTGGACGGGTTCATCGCCGGGCCGAACGACGGGCCTGAGCATCCGCTGGGTGAAGGAGGAATGCGGCTCTTCGACTGGTACACAAGCGGCGACACTGATTACGTAGTGCCGAGCGGCGGGATGACGTTCAAGGTCTCGTCTCGAGCCGCGGAGCTTCTGCGGGAAGTATTCGCGGAGATCGGGGCGATCGTAACGGGGCGGAGGACATTCGACATCACGAACGGTTGGGGCGGCACACACCCCATAGGCGAACACGTCCCGATCTTCGTCGTCACCCACTCCATCCCAGAAGGATGGGACTACAAAGGGACGCCGTTCACCTTCGTAACGGACGGCGTGGAGAGCGCGGTCGAACAAGCGCGGGCGGCAGCGGGTGAGAAGAACGTCGCTGTAGGTGCGGCAAGCATCATCCAACAGTGCCTGAGGGCGGGACTTCTGGACGTAGTACATGTGGACCTGGTCCCCGTGCTTCTCGGGGAGGGGGTGAGGATGTTCGACCATCTCGGGAGAGAGCACATCGAGCTGGAGAGGACCAGGGTTATAGAAGATCCAGACGTGACCCACATAACCTTCCGGGTCGTCAGGTAGAGTAAGCTGCCTGAAGCCTGTAACCTGAAAGGCTGACATGCTGAAGTGCTGACCGGCTTCTTCAAAACCTCTGGACGATGGCGACCCCGATGATGATGAGCAGCGCACCCAGAAGGCGCGGTATGCCAGCCGGCTGCACGGGGACGCCTAACAGGCCGAAATGGTCTATCGCTATGGACGCGATGACCTGCCCCGCCAGGAACAGGCCCACCGTCGTCGCCGCCCCGAGGCGTGGGGTAAGTACGATCGAGGCGCACACGAAGAAGGCTCCGAGCAGGCCACCGAGCCACATCCACCAGGGCGCGTTCATGATCGGCCCCAGCTCGGGCACGGAGCGGCGCACGATAGCGGTCGTCGCGAAGAGGATTACGGTTCCAACGAGGAATGAGAGCGCGGCTGCCAGTACAGGGCCGCCGACTACCTGGCGCAGCTGGCTGTTGATGGCGAACTGCGTGGGCGCGGCCATCCCTGCCGCGAGCGCCACGGGTAGCAATAGTAGCCAGGTCATAATTCCTCCTCGCTCCACTAGGTTTTCATACGTTCAGCGCGGCTCGTAGACGTCGTAGAGGATCGGCTCGATGCCGTCGTCTCCGACTCCTGAGCGGTACTGGATGTAGCGGGCGCGCTGGAGGTAGGCGAGGGCCGTTTTCATCCGGCTTTCGAGGCCTGGGATCTCTTCTTCGAGGTCGGCCAGCTCCGTGGAGTCGAGGACCACGTCTTCCTCGTCGTTATCCTGCCAGATCTCCCACAGCCTGCGCCAGAGCGCATCGGCTTCTTGGGATAGGGGTTCTCTCTCCATCTCTACCTGCTTTCCTCGTGCTTGCGAAGCTCGAACACTATGTGCGCCAGCTCGGGGACGAGGAGCTTCTCCACGGCGAGCCTTACAGCGTTGCGAGATCCAGGCAGGCTCGCTATGAACTTCGTGCCTACGGTCCCAGCGATAGCCCGGCTCATGATCGCCGCGGCCCCTATCTCCTCGTAGGAGAGCATCCTGAAGATCTCACCGAAACCGTCGAGCTTCTTCTCGATCATGCGGTCGACGACCTCGTAGGTTGTGTCGCGCCCCGAGATGCCGGTCCCTCCCGTCGTAACCACGGCATCCACCTCGGGGCTTGCGAGGAGGTCTATGAGGCTCGTCCTGATGCCTGCGACCTCGTCCCTGACGATCTGGCGGGCTACGATCTCCTGCCCCGCCTCGCGCAGGATCTCCTCCGCGGTGTCGCCTCCCGTGTCGGTCTCGCGGGTCCTGGTGTCGCTGATGGTAAGTACGGCGACCCTGACGGTCTCAGGGGCCGACTCCCTATGCTTGTCCACGCTCTCGCTCAAAACATCCCTCCCTGCAAGAATGGGTTGGACGCGCGCTCGTTCCTTACGGTGGTCTGAGGCCCGTGCCCAGGATAGACTCTGGTCTCGTCCGGAAGGGTCATCAACCTCTCCTCGATGCTGCGCATCAGAACCTCCATGCTTCCACCAGGAAGATCCACCCTTCCCACGCTCCCCGCGAAGAGCGCATCGCCTGATAGCACGAGACCCTGCTCCTCGACGTAAAAAGCCAGGTGTCCCGGCGCGTGACCTGGCGTGTACAGTAAACCTAGCCTGAGGGACCCGACCTCGAGCACCTCCCCGTCGCCGATGTGGCGGTCCACCGTAGGGACCTTGCCGAACTTCAGGCCCATCATCAACGCCTGGGTCGGAAGGTGCTTCAGCATTGGTTCTGCCTCGGCGTGCATCAGGACCGGGCAGGCGTACTCGTCGACGAGATCCGCGACGGCCCCGACGTGATCTATGTGCGCGTGGGTAACGATTATGGACCCTACTTCCAGGTCTGTCTGCTCTACAGCGAGCGCGATGCGGGCAGCCTCGTCGCCGGGATCGACGAGAGCGCCAACCCCTGACTCCTCATCCCCGATGATGTAGCAGTTCTCCTGGAAAGGGCCGACGGTGAGCATCTCCAGGATCATCGCGTCCTCCCTATCAGAAACTCGACCAGCAGGCGGGCCGGGACACCTGTTCCGCCCTTCGTCGAGTACGCGTTGCCCTTCTTGCCGTAGGCGGTTCCCGCAATATCCAGGTGCGCCCACGGATAGTCGGCGAATTCCTTCAGGAAAGCACCAGCGGTCAGAGCGCCGCCTCCGCGGCCACCCGAGTTCTTTATGTCCGCGGTGTCGCCTTTGATCCGCTCTGTGTACTCGTCGAAGAGCGGCAGCGGCCAGGCCTTCTCACCGGTGGTCTCGCCCGCGGCCTGTAGCTCCGCTATGAGGTCCTCGTCGTTCCCCATAAGGCCAGAGGCGTGGGACCCGAGCGCGACGACGCAGGCGCCGGTCAGCGTGGCGCAGTCAACGACGGCGGAAGGCTCGTAGCGGCTGGCGTAGGAGAGGGCGTCGGCGAGGATCAAACGCCCCTCGGCATCCGTCGTCACTATCTCCACCGTCTTGCCCGAGTGCATCCTGAGCACGTCACCTGGCTTGAAGGCGTTCCCGCCAGGCAGGTTCTCGGTCGCCGGCACTAGTGCGACGACGTTGAGCGGGAGGTCGATGGCCCCTATGGCCTCCATCACCCCGAGGACGGCGGCGCCACCGCCCATGTCGAACTTCATGTCCTCCATTCCGGCCGATGGCTTTATGGAGATCCCTCCAGAGTCGAAGGTGACGGCCTTCCCTATGAGGACGATAGGCGCTGAATCGCCACCCCTGCGATGCTCGAGCACGATGAACCGCGGCTCGTAGAAGGCTGAGCGGCCCACTGTCGCCAGGCCCGTGAGTCCCTCCCCCTCGATGCCAGCCCGGTCGAGGACGTCGAGGTCCATACCGTACCTCTCAGCGATCGTGCGGGCACTCTGCGCGAGATACTCCGGGGTGGCCACGTTGGAAGGCTCGTTGGCGAGGTCACGGGCCAGCACGACCCCCTCGGCCACCTTCCTGCCTAGTTCGGCACCCTCTATGGCCTCCTGCAGCTCCCCTTCATCGGCGACGAGCCAGAACGTTTCGAGATCCTGGTGGTTCGCCGCGCTCTTGTGCCTGTCGAAGCGGTACAGGCCAAGCCCGGCCCCTTCGGCGACGGTACGCGAGATCTCCCTCGTCGACATTTCAGGGAGGTCAGGCAGGGAGAAGGCCGAGCTGTTCAGCTTAATGGCCCTGGCGCGTCTGGCGACGGTGGCCGCCGCGCGGCGCAATCTCTCCGGGGTAAAGAGATCCCTCTCGCCCAACCCGACGAGCAGGAGGCGCGGCGCGGTACCCTCCTGCCCGTAGAGCAAGGCCGTCTCACCCGCCTTGCCGTCGAAATCTCCGCCCGATACGACCCCGACGGCGTCATCGCCGAGGTCTTGCGGGATCTCTTCCTTGTAAAGGGCCACAGCGAGCAGCTCCGGAGCGAATCCTTCGGATGCGCGGCTCATAACGCCGATCATGACCAACTCCGGACCACCCTTCTACACAAAACACAGGACGGAATAGATTATAGGGGAAAGGCAGAGGCAGTCTAATCCGTCGCACGAACTCGACCTTCGCGCCTTCCTCGATACTCTTGCGGCTACCTATGTGCCTTCTCGTCGGCGAGTAGGGGTTCTCGGCTCCACGCGGGGTCAGTGGTCTGGGGCCGTCCTTATCCGCCCCGCTCTATTATCTGCTGGAGTTCGCTCTGAAGCGTCTCGACGGCCTCTTCGGGCGAGGTGACGCCCTTGAGGACGCCGTTGAACTGCTCGGCCATTCGGAGAGACATCTCCGAGTAGTGCGGAGAGACCGGACGTGGCCTGGAATGTTGCAGTGCCTCTTTGACCAGGGAGATTACGGGCATCTCCTTTAGTACCTGGCGGTCCTCGTAGAGCGTCTTCAGGGTCGGGGTAGTGAGCGGTATCCGCAGTCTCTGGCCCTCTTCGTCGGTTGCGAAGCGAACGAACTCCCAGGCCTCGTCCTGCATCTCCGAGGAGGCGTTGATCACGAGGTTCTCACCTCCGAGGCAGTTGGCGCTCCGGAGCTGCCCGCCTCCGACGGGAAGCGACGAGACCCCCACCTGCTCGGGCTTGACATTCGATGGGTTCGGGTAAGGGTCTGCACCGTACGGTATCGCGTACATGTAGGGCCAGTTGCGGCAGAAGACGGCATCGCCCGTGAGGAAGGTATCGCTGGACTCTTGCTCGGTATAGTTGGCTACCGCTTGCGGGGCTATCCCGTCCGAGACCATGCTCCGCTCGGTGGCGAGGCCAGCAACCGATTCGGGGCTGTTTATGATCACCTTGTTCGGGTCGTCGGGGTCCACGACTTCCCCACCGTGGGTCCAGATGAACTCGAGGCCGTTGCACACCCCGCCCTCGTAGTTGCCGCCCTGAAAGACAAAGCCAAATTTGGTGCCCGAGTCTCTGACAACCTTCCCGGCCATCTCTTTGAGATCTTCCCACGTTTTCGGCGCTTCCGAGTAACCGCTCTGCTCGAGCAGATCCTCGCGATAGTACAGTATCCCCGCGTCCGTGCCCCATGGTACGCCGTAGATCCCGCCTCTGTAGGTGAGGGACTGAATCGATCCTTCGAAGAAATTGCTGCGCCCGGAGAAGCGCCCGGAGACGTCCGCGATCCAGTCGTTGGCCGCGAGCTCCGCGGTCCAGATGACGTCGACCACGGCGACGTCTATCCGGCCGCCTCTGACCTGGAACTCGGTCTCGAGCTTCGCGAGGTACTCCTCGCGGTTGAAGGGCATTTCCAGGTATGTGACCCGGCCCTTATCTTGCTTGTTGAACCTCTTCAAGAGCTGCTGTATCCACCCGGGGTCTTGCCAATGAGCGTAGACGAGTTCGGACGAGCTTCCGCCCCCTGTGCCGCAGCCAGACGCCCCGAGCAAGGCAGCCCCCGCTAGCCCGGCGCCACCGAGTTTCACAAACTCCCGGCGGCTCAGCGTGTTTCTGCCTCTGCCTGACGTTGCCCCTCCGCCCGCGATTCCCTGGTTTCTGGGCATCTCTCCCCTTTCCCGATGGCTGCATCTTAGCATTCGCCCGAACTGCTCGAATAGCAGGCGTCTCCGGGACAGTTCGGGACGATCTCCCGACCGAAATGGGCCCTGCTCCCATGACGGCGGGACACCCGCCCCCATAAGGTTCTCTTGCAAGTCCCGCCAGAGAGGAGAGGAACATGAAGATTACGAGGTTCTCCAGGTATCGACGGCGACACTCCCCCTGCGCACCGAGAGAACGCGCAGGCGGAGAAAAGGAGGAACTTATGCGGAGAAGGCTGAGAGCGCTGTTGGCCATGGGAGTGTTGGTGGCTCTTATTGCTCTGGTACTGAGCGCCTGCGGCAGCGGAGGCTCAGCTCAGGAGGAAGCCAAGGCTCGCCCCCTACCACTGCACCCGACTGAGAAAGCCCTTAGCCCCGGCGAATACCACTCGGTCAAGTTCAAGCCCCCGCTCTCCTTCAAGGTCGGCAAGGGCTGGTCAAACACTGCAGCGCAGTTGTCCGACAAATTCGAACTGGGTCAGCAAGGAGAGACAGGCTTTCTAACCTTCGCAAACGTCAAGGAAGTCCACAAACCCGCCAGTACGTATGAGGTGGTTGATGCCCCCAAAGACCTGGTCGGGTGGTTACAGCAGCACCCCTACCTGAAAACCTCCAAACCACAGCCGGTCACCCTAGGAGGAGTCAAGGGCGAGCAGCTCGATGTGCTCGTGAAGGACCTACCCCAGGACTACAACCCTCTGTGTGGCCCGGATTGCGTGGACATAGCTCCTCTAAGCAACGGCCAGACAGCCGCAATCTTCAGGGAAGGTAATGAGCGTAAGGTATTCGTCCTGGAGGACGTGAAAGGCGATACGGTGATGATTTGGTATGCCGGGCCGCCCGACACGTTCGATAAGTTCGCATCCAAGGCGAGGAAGGTGGTGGACAGCGTGAGATGGGAAGGTTCGTAGGTTGGAGTCCGCGGGGAGCGACAAGGAAGGAGACTCTCCTTATGAGACGCACTATAGTTTTGTTGAGCACCATGGCCCTGACCCTGTTGGTTGCAAGCGGGGTGGCGCTGGCGGCGGGGATCGGCTCCGCCGGAGCGCAAAGCTCGGTAGTTGGGCCGGGCGAGTCCATCCAGAAGGCTATCAATGCCGCCGATCCGGGCGACACGATCGTGGTCAAGGGAGTCCACCGCGAGGACGTGGTGATCCGCAAGAACGGGATCAAGCTGCGCGGGGACGACGCTGTGATCGAAGCGCCAACCAGAGCCAACGCAGACTCGCCCTGCCCTGCTATTTGCGTCCTAGGCGACGCAAACCTCGAAACCGGCGAGCTCACCGGGCCGCGCGTGAGCGATGTGAGCGTTTCCGGCTTCACGATCCGGGGCTTCAAGGACAAGGCCGCGTTCTTGATCGACGTTCTCGGCGCTCGCAACACTACTGTTGTTGGAAACCGTGTCACAGGCAATGTCGCTAACGGGATGGCCTTTGGCAGGAGCGTCAACACCACTATCGCGAACAACCATGTTATAGGCGGCCCTGAAACCGCCGAAAAGGGCATCTTGCTCGGCGGTTTCAATTCTCACACCAAGATCGTGAACAACGTCGTCAGAAGCTATAACTTCGGAGTCGACGCCAACCAGAGCACGAATACCACTATCGCGGGCAACGACCTCTCCGGACACAGCTTCGCCGCGATCCTTATTAACGACTCGCCCGGCACCAAGATCGTCTCCAACGATATGAGCCGTTCCGGTGTCGTGGGGACCGTGGTATTAGGCCAGAAAGCCGCGAACGCGAAGTTGGTCGGCAACAACATCTCGGGCGGCCCGTTCGGCATCTACGTCACCGACGCCCACGGCGGCTCCTTCGCCGGAAACACGATCCACGACAACTGCGCTGGTATGTTCTTCGAAGCTTTCCCGTCCGAACCCGTGGGTGACTTCGAGGTGAAAGGCAACACGGTCGAGAACAACACGCGCTCGTGTCGAGCCGCGCAATCCAACAATGACAGGAACTTCTCGGGGATCGGCATAGCGCTTCTTGGGGCGAGGGACATGGAGGTTACGGCCAACCACCTCTCGGGCAACGTCCCCTCCGGCCCTACCGCGGTCTCTGGCGGGGTCGTGGTCTCGACGGATCCGTTCTACGGCGGGACGATCAAGCCTAGGAACAACTCCGTCATCGGCAACCACTTTGGCCGTAACAAGCCGGACATTTTCTATGATGAGTCTGGCTCAGGCAACCGCTTCATCGGCAACCTCTGCAACACTAGCGTGCCGAGCCGTCTGTGCAACTAGGGAGGTTCTCCAGTTCACCAGGAAGGCCCCGCTCCGGCGGGGCCTTCGCCAACCGCCACTTTGTCGTCATAGGGGAAGGCTCGTAGGTTGGAGTCCGCAGGGAGAGATCCCCGGAAGCCGGGCGAAGAGAGGAGCACATGAAAGGCGAGACGGTGTACTTCGAGTCTGCCGCTCTAGCCGCCAACTTCGACAAGGCAATGACGCCCGAGGCGCAGAAGGTGCTGGACAGCGTGAAGTGGGGCGGCTCGTAGTTTCGGCCAGCGCCCGTTCACTCGGGCGAGCGGAAAAGGGTCCCCCGGGGGGTCGATAGCCCGCACCAGTCGCAGTTGGTATATTGATAACGAGGAACGGCAGGAGGAGAAGATGTCAGGGAGCGATTCCCTTCGTTGGCCACTTCCTGGAGCTGCTCGCGACTTCTGCAGGGCGGACGTCCCGGTGAGTCGGACTTGAGCGACACCACGCGCAAAAGGGATGAGGATCCGGCGAAGAGCGCCGGGATCAGCCCTCGAACCGCCAGCCGGCTGGCCTGGTCACTCTGGGCGACGAGCGTGGCGCTGATGGCGCTCGCGCTCCTGCTCGAATTCGTAACTTACGATGCCCTTTGGTTCATGAGCATGGACAACCAGTTCCCCGCCCTCGCCGTGCCGATAGTCGTGCTTTCGCTGGTGTACCCTACTATCGGGGCGCTGATTGCCTCCCGCCTTCCCACGAATCCCATCGGCTGGATCTTCTGCATCGTGGGCTTGCTCTATAGCATGAAACGCTTCGCCGATGCGTACTCCGCCTACACCGCATTCGGAAATATCGCATTGCCCTGGGGGGAGTACGCGGGCTTTTTCTCGTCGTTGCTGGATTTCACGGGGCAGGCCCTTGCGGGAGTGTTCCTGATGCTGCTGTTCCCCGCCGGCCGGCTGCCGTCTCGCCGGTGGCGGATCGTGGTCTGGGCGGCGCTCTTCGGGGCGGCGTTGACCCTGCTCTCTAATGCCCTCGGGCCGCATGAGAACCTGAGGTTCGGGATCGTAGGGGTTGTCGGCGGCGTACTCACCACGTACGAACTCTTTGCGGCCATGTACTGCCTCGGCATGACGTTGCTGTTGGCGAGCACCACCGCCGCGCTTCTCTCGCTCATACTCCGGCTGCGCCGCGCGCAGGGAGACGAACGCCAGCAACTCAAGTGGTTCCTGTACGCCGCAGCCCCCGCGGCTATCGCCCTTTCCGCGGCCATGCTTGAACTCGTAGTCACCCGTTTCACGACGTACTTACTGTTCAGCACGGTGTCTCTGCTGCCGCCCTGGCTCCTGTTCTTCGCGTACGCGAATTACGTGTCCATAGTTGCCTTGCTCGTCTTACCCGTATGCACTTACGTCGCCATCTCGAGGCACAGGCTCTACGACATAGACCGCCTCATAAACCGCACCCTCGTCTACGGTGCTCTTACGGCCTGCATCGCCGGGATCTACGCGCTTGCGGTGGGCGGCATCGGCACCGTCTTCGAGGCGCGGGGCAATTTTGGGATCTCGCTTCTGGCGGCGGTGCTGGTAGCCGTACTGTTTCAGCCGCTCAGGAGCAGGCTCCAGCGTGGCGTGAACCGCCTGATGTACGGCGAGCGGGA
>JBPCIR010000187.1:0-3278 GCA_051006095.1 Rubrobacter sp.
CCTTCCCCACGAACTCGGGACGGGCCACGCTCTTTATGAGGCCGATGGCGCGCCTGTTCGATTCCCTGATGTCTTTGAGCTGCCCGTCTACCGCGATCCAGGCTTCGGAATCCTCGAGAACCCTGTCGTCACCCTCCCACCGCCTGAGCAGCCCTCCCTCCAGCCGCTCCCTTAGCGACCTGACCCTCCCGCGCGCCCTCTCCCTCATACCTACATAGTCGGATGGATCCGCCTCAGCTATATACTCCGCTGAGTCCAGGACGAGGTGTGGGGAGTAGGGAACCTCGTCAGGGTCGAGCTCGGAGAATCCCGCCGCGAGAAGCAACTCCCAGAAAGCCTCGACGCTAGCATCGCCTGTGCTGCGGGGTAGGATCACGGCCTGCACCACAAGGGGCGGGCTCTCCAGCGGCATCCGCGAGAACCGCCTCCCGCAGCGGTTGACGATCGTGGCCGCCACCGTAGATACGATCACGGGCGACATCCCTATGCGCCCGATCTCCCGCGAGCTCTGCACCCCATCCAAAAAGTAGCAGAGGCGCGAGGTGCCGTCGTGGCCGCCTAAGTCCCTGGATCCCACAGGGGACTCGAGGTGGTGCGGGCGCCCGGTCGGGAACGGCTCGTCTTCCTCGGGGGGATGATTCCCGAACTGCTGGGCCTCCAGATCGCATGACCCCGCTCCCGAGGTCACGTGGATGCCTTTGCGCCCGGCCCCCTCTAGCGCCCGGCTGATCTTCGCCACAAAATCGTTGACAGATGTCCCCGCCTGCATACGTGGCAGTATACGCGGGCTCGCCGCCGAAGACTATCCTTCTTCGTCAGGTTCAGGTACGGGAAGCTCGAACTGCCGCCCGGCGAGTTCGACGGCCGCCGAAAAGCTCCTGCGCTCCTCCGGCGTCTCTGTATAGGCGTCACGGGCCATTTTGAGGATCTTCTTCGTCTCGTCGCGTTGCTCTGTGGCGTTGGGGATCTCCTTGGAGAACGCGTACGTGAGGTCGCCTTCTTCGACGCGGTAGAAGTGTATGTATATGCTCTTCTGGCGGCCGAGGCCCGTAATGGCCGTGTCACCGCTGACCTGGGAGACGTTGAGGGTGGTGCCTGCGGAGAGCGGTTCGCCCTCCATCGGGTAGACACTCATGGCGAGGCGGACGACGGGTCCGTAGAACGTCTTGTAGAACTCCAGCCGGCGCACGATACGGGCGGGGCCGCGGACCGCTTCCACCTGTTCCTTTTCGGCGGCTATGATTATGTGTCCTTGCGGGGGACGCATCGACTCGCGTCCCTGAGTAGAGATCACCCGCGCCTGCACGCCTCTCTCCGCGACCGCCCCTGCGAGGCTCTTCCGGACGCGCTCGGGAACATCGAGGCCCTTGCCTTTCTCGGTCAATGGGCGAACCTCTCGAAGAAGCGGGCGAAGTAGCTTATGGCCTCGAAGTAGTCGTCCAGGCGGATGCACTCGTTCGGGGAGTGGAGCCGGCTGCCCGTGTTCGCCACGCTCCCGGTCATAATGGTCGGTATTCCGAGCTCTGCAACCATGAGGGAGGTCGGCCCGCTCCCCCCGATGGTCGGATACACGATGGTTTCGTCTTCCCCCAGATCCTGCCACGTTTGCAGGGCGGTGTTCACAATGGGTGAGTCGACGGGTGTCCTCGCCGGCTCGACGCCGTGCAGGTCGACGACCTCGATGTCGTCGAAGCCGCGCTTTCTGAGATGGGACCTTATCAACTCGAGTACGGGACCTGGGCTCTGGCCGGCGACTAGCCTGAAGTCCATCTTCACGAACGCCTCAGAAGGTACGATGGTCTTCGTGCCAGGACCAGTGTAGCCGGCCTGTATGCCCGCGATGTTCGCGGTCGGGCGCAGCAGCATCTCCCGCAGCGCGTCCTGGCCGCCAAGCTCCCGGTCGAGAGCCTCCACATCCCAGGAGGCCCGTAGCGCGTCGTCGTCGAAGACGATGCGTTCTATGGCATCGAGGTCCTTCTCCGAGGGTTCTTCGGCGAGGGCGTCGAGGCCGTCGAGTGTGATCTCACCGTTCTCGTCCTTGATGGTTCTCAGGGCCTGGACGAGACGCCAGACAGGGTTGGGGGCTATGCCGCCGTACATGCTGTGCAGGTCGTGGGAGGCGCCGCGGGCGCGCAGCTCTACATAGGCCATCCCTTTCGTGCCGCAGAAGATCATGGGCCGCCCCGCCTCGTCTTTCATGGAGCCCTCCCAGAGGCAGGCGTCGGCGGAGAGCAGATCAGCGTTGGAGCGGACGAAAGGCGCGAGGTTGGGGCTGCCGATCTCTTCCTCGCCCTCGATGAGGAACTTGAGCTTGAATGGAAGCGGGCCGTGCTCCTCTATATACAGGCGCAACGCCTGTATGCGGGCGAGCACGTCGCCCTTGTCGTCAGCGACGCCGCGTGCGTAGAGGCCTCCTTCCCTTATCGTCGGCTCGAACGGGTCGCTCTCCCAGAGTTCCAGAGGCTCGGGTGGCTGCACGTCGTAGTGGCCGTAGGAGAGGAGCGTCGATTCGCCGGAGCCGACCTCAGCGTAGACCACGGGGTGCCCTTCGGTCTCCATGATGCTGGCCTTGGCACCGGCCTCCTCCAGCTTCCCCGCCACCCACCGTGCGCAGTCGCGAAAGCCTCCGGTTTCGTCCTCGCGGGCGGAGATCGAGGGCATCCTGAGGAACTCGTTCAATTCCCCGAGTAACTTTTCCCTCGAACCGTCCACGCGCTCACCCAAATCCATCCGCCAGACCTCCTTTGTCACTGCGATGAGGTTAGCACTTTCGCGCCAGCCCTTCGCATGGCCCATCAAGGGGGTTGCTGATATATTGAGGCCCGAGGTAGACCTGTGGAGAAGAGACCGGATCGCGACCCGGAGTCCCGCCGCAGAGGCCCCGACAGGTGGGACTCTGACGATTTCTTCGGCCTGGACGTAGAGAAGATGAGCCCGAAGGCCCAGGTCACCACGAGCCTCGCCGTGCTTATCCCGGTCGCCATCGGTGGCGTCGTCGTGCTCACCCTGGTCCCTTACCTCTGGTGGCTCATCTTCGTCTTCGGCTGGACGATCTTCCCCGCTTTCGGCCTGCTGGTAAGGGGCGTCGCCGGTCTTTCTGAGGGTTCCTCACAACCCCCTGCGGCGAACGCGAGGGAGCGCGAGCTACTGCAGGCCCTACAGAGGAAGGGCGAGTTGACGCCTGCGCAGGCGGCTATGGAGACTTCTCTCACGGTAAACGAGGCGGACGAGATGCTCGAGGATCTCGCCGCCAAGGGCCACCTCGACGTAAGGGTGCG
>JBPCIR010000188.1:0-3477 GCA_051006095.1 Rubrobacter sp.
GTCCTTACCTCCGCGCCGAACTCCTCGGCTGAATCCTTCAGAGCATCGGAGACCGCACCCATTCCGCCCCTTGGATATCCCCAGGAGCTGAGGCCGAGGCCTGCGTCCCCGATCTCGTGGTGCATCAACACGTACGCTGTCCCAGGGGTCGCCGGACCGGCCCACGTCCCGATGATGCCGTCGACCGCCAGGGCGCCCTTTATCTGCGGCGACTCGAACCAGTCGTCGAGCAAATCCCACGCGCTCATCGTCATGAGCCTGGTGAGCTCGCCAATGCGGGGGACATCCAGTCCCCGCATCCGCCACGCCAGCTTCAGCTGTTCCAGGAGGTCAATGGGATGCCTTGACCCCAATTTGGGCGGCGTCGTCAGCAGCAAAGGCTCCAGGATCGCCGCCAGCTCTCCAAGCCACTTCCGCCACTCCCCGTACGCCTCCGCGTCCTTGCGCGAGAATCGCGCGAGCGCCTCGTAATCTTCTCTGGCGTCCACCCCGGTCATGGTCAGGGACCGCCCGTCAGGGAACGCGTAGTAAGAAGGTCCCATCGGATAGACCTTGTACCCGTGATGCTCCAGGCGCAACTCGTCGATGACGCGCCGGGGCATCAGGCTCATCACGTACGAGTAGGTGGTGACGTTGAACTCGGGCGCCTCCTGCCACGGCGCGTCGGTCACGGCCGCCCCTCCGACCTTGTGACGGGCCTCGAGTACCACCGTCCTCAACCCGTCGCGGGCGAGATAGGCCCCCGCAGCCAGCCCGTTGTGCCCCCCGCCGATGACTATGGCCTCGTAACCGCCCCTCATCATCCTCTCCTCTCACAAGCCTGCGACCAATTCTAAATCACCGTTCAATGTAGCACCCCGCGTCTGCCGAGGCAAGACGTTTCTTTTCGATCACGGATTGCTGGTCGATGTGGACTGGAGCGGACGCTTGTGCTATCGTTCTGGATTAAATAGCCGTTCACATATTTAGATGAAGACCGTGGGAGGAGAATGGGTGCGAGGCCCAAGTTGACGCAGAAGCGCCGCACGCAGATGCTCGAGGCTGCGATGGAGGTGATCGTGGAGCGGGGTCTGTGCGAGACGCGCATCGCTGACGTGGCGGACAGGGCGGGTTTGAGTCCGGCGCTGGTGGTGTATTACTTCGGGTCCAAGGAGGCACTCCTGACCGAGGCGCTCGCATACGCTGAGGACCTTTTCTACATCGAGGCTTTCAGGGAGCTCACGGGCATCGAGGGTGCGGCAGAGCGGATGGTGCGGTTGATCGAGCTTGCCTGTCCGCCGGTAGTAAGGCGCGAGAGTGACGAGTACTGGACGCTGTGGGTCGAGTTGTGGTCGCGGGCTCTGCGCAACGACGAGGCGGCCCGCAAGCGCGAGGCGCTCGAGCGCCGCTGGCGCAACACCATCGCTGAGGTAGTAAGGGAGGGCCAACGCTCGGGCGAGTTCGGAGTTTGCGACCCCGAGCGCTTCGCGACGTACCTCTCCGCGCTCATGGACGGCCTCGCGCTCCAGGCGCTGTTCGGCGACCCCGCTGTGAGCGGAGAACTCGTCAACGAGATGTGCCTGGAAGCGGCGGCCAGGGAGTTGGGCTTCGACCCCGGCGCGGTGGGGCGGAAGGAAGAGGGCGGCGGGCAGGAGGAGCTCGCGGCCGAGAGGTAGGGAAGGGGCTTTCAGGGCCCGAGAGGAGGTTTGTAGAGATGGCATTCCACCCGAGGGAGAGATCTCCCTGGCGACGGCGCATGTCGCGTCGCGAGGCACTGAGGCTGATGGCGGGGACGGCCGCTGCGGGTAGTCTACTCGCCGGTTGCGGTTCGGGGGCCGGCTCCTCTTCGTCGGCTTCGCGCGTGATAGCTCGCGGGACTGACCATGCTGGTCGCCACCCCACTCGGGGTCGCGCTCGCCATAGGACTGGCGCGTTGGAGTGGGTGGGGCTCACGCCCGGCCAACTTCCTGATGCTCTTCCCGCTCGTTACACCGGAGATCGTGATGGGCGTGGCGCTGTTCCTGGTTTTCGTCTACCTCTTCGGCTTCGTGCAGCTAGGGACCCAGGCCCAACTACTCGGGCACGTTACCTTCACGATCTCCTACGTCGTGATAATCGTGCGCGGACGCCTGTTCGCGGTCGGAAGGGAGTACGAAGAGGCGGCCATGGATCTCGGGGCGTCGCAGTGGCAGGCGATGAGGATGGTGCTGCTGCCGATGCTGACCCCGGCAATCTGGGCCAGCCTCATGATCGCCTTCGCGATCTCCATAGATGACTTCGTGATAACCGCGTTCTTGATGGGAGACCAGTCCTCGGCCACCATCCCTGTCAAGCTCTACAGCGCCGCGCGTGCGGCCCCAAGCCCGGCGCTGAACGCCCTGGCGAGCCTACTCCTCTTCGCCTCCATGCTGGCCATCACGATCGCCATCCTCGTAATGCGCCGTTCCCGCAAAAAGGAAGGCGCAGAAGGCTCCGCGGTGGAAGACTTCGCCCGTCTGGATCTGTAGGGGCGGGTTTCAGGATATCGTCGTCGCCCGGGCAGGCGCTACAGAAGGCTCTGCGCTTTCCTCCTCGTCCGATTCGGTGCTTAGCACGCGCAGAGCTTCGCAGGGGAGGTACACTGACACCGGCGCTCCCCGGTCGAATGACGACCCTACGCCGTCGTTGGCCAGCATGCACCGGATCGGGGTCCCGCGGTCGAGGGTGACCACGAGTTGAGAGATGGCGCCGGCGTAGACGACGCGTTTGATCTTCCCCGGCAGCCGGTTCTCGCCGGTCTCCCTCGGAGCCTCCACGCGCACCCGCTCGGGACGCACGACCACCTTGACGGAACCTCTGGCCGAGGTGTGGCCGCGGGAGGCGAGCAGTTCGAAGTCCCCGACCCTGACCCTGCACCTGCCGTCGGAATCCTTGCCGATAGCCTGCGCGTCCAGCAGGTTCGAGACGCCGAGAAAGTCAGCGACGTAGGCTGATGCCGGCTCCTCGTAGACCTCGCGGGGTGAGCCGACCTGTTCGATCCTGCCCCCGTTCATCACCGCCAGGCGGTCGGCCATGGTGAGGGCCTCTTCCTGGTCGTGCGTAACGTAGACGAAGGTGATCCCGACCTGTTCCTGCAAGGCTTTCAGCTCGATCTGGAGCGTTTTTCTGAGCTTGGCGTCGAGCGCGCCGAGTGGCTCGTCCAGCAGGAGCACCGAAGGATTGAGGATCAAAGCCCGCGCGAGCGCCACCCGCTGCTGCTGTCCGCCTGAGAGCTGGTGCGGTTTGCGGCCGCGGAAATCCTGCATCCGCACGAGGGAGAGCGCCTCTCCGACCCTGCTACGGGCTTCCTCCCTGGTCGCCTTCGCGAAGCGCAACCCGAAGGCGACGTTCTCGGCGACGGTCAGGTGGGAGAAGAGGGCGTAGCTCTGGAACACGGTGTTGACGTTGCGCCGGTTCGGGGGGGTATCCGATACGTCCTTGCCGTCAAGCAAGACCTGTCCCCCGCTGGGGCGCTCGAAA
>JBPCIR010000189.1:0-4579 GCA_051006095.1 Rubrobacter sp.
AGCTTGCGAGCCACAGGGTCGTGAGCATGAGAGAGAGTTTGCGGAAGGCGACCGTGCGCGTCGGGTAGACGTAGCGGATCGGGACGAAGACCAGGAAAGAGCAGGCCACGAGTATGGCGGCGAGCACGAGCGGGCCTGGATGGAAGACGATGGCGTAGAAGGCGACGACGTTGAAGTAGCTGGGGAAGCCGAGGAAGTAGTGATCCTCTGTCTTGGCGTCCACGCGGCAGAACTGGTAGCTGGAAGCCAGGAGCGGCAGCGCGGCCAGGACTATCCCCGCGTTACCGTCGGGCAGGTACCCTTCGCTCCACAGGAGGACTACGGGGGCGAAGACGTAGGTCATGTAGTCGACGATATTGTCCAGGAGCGCCCCGTCGAAGAACGGTAGCGCCTCCCTGACCCTGAAGCGGCGGGCGAGGAGGCCGTCTGTTGAGTCGATGAGGAGCGAAGCGAGCATCAGCCACAGCGCCTTTACGGCCTCACCCTGGAAAGCCGCGACGAGCATCAGGAGCGCGAGCACGGCGCCGCTCGCCGTGTAGAGGTGCACGGCCACAGCCTTCGACCTGAACCAGGATGGCGTATCCATGTTGTCCACGTCGGTAGCTTCCTCTATCCAGTCGTCCCTGATCTCCGCCATACTCAGTACCTAATGATACCAGCCAGAACAGGGTGGCTTCTACGTCCGCGGGCCTGCCCGCAGCGGGCGGATACGGTTTATGGCAGCAGCCAACTCCTGGGCGCGCGGCAGGCTCATCTCACCAGGATGTCCCTGGAAGCCACCCAGAGAGTCGAGGCCCTTCTCCGAGACGGAGGCCAGCGCCTCCAGAACGAACTCCCCCACCCCACGAGCCTCTCCGGCGGCGACCCACTCCCCGATGATACGGGCCACAGCCTCGGTCTGTCCGGCTTCAGCGAGCTGCTCCAGGTATGAGAGGTCGACCCGCTCGCGGCCCAGCTCGATGGTGTGGAGGCCCCTGCCACGGGCACTCTGTCGCTTGCCTCGTCTCAGGTCTATGGAGGAGGCCCTGATAGTGCGCTCCCGGGGCGGAGGCACGTCTCTGTCCGTGAGCGGAGCGCGGGGCGGGAACTTCCCGGTAATCTCGCGGGACCGGGGTGTTGCGTCGGAGGGCGCGTAATCCTCCAGCAGGATCACGCGGTCGGCGACGTCGAGGTAGTCGCCGACGCCCCCGACGACCACGACCGTCGAGATCCCCAGGGAGCGGTGCAGGGGACGCACCAGGTCTATAAACGGCGAGATGGGCTCGCGCCTCACCAGCTCGCGCATCCTCTCGTCCCTGATCATGAAGTTCGTCGCGCTCGTGTCCTCGTCCACGAGCAGGAGCGACGTCCCTACCTCGATGGCCTCGGCGATGTTTGCTGCCTGCGAGGTCGAGCCCGAGGCGTTCGGCGTCGAGAAGTCCTCGGTAGTACGGCCGCCGGGGAGGGCCCCGATCATGGCCGAGATATCCACTCCGGAGACGCTCCTGCCGTCCTCGGCCCTGACTTTGACGGCATCACCCCGCGCAACCACGAGCTCCCTACCGTCCCCAGGCACGTGGTCGTAAACACCCCACGAGAGCGCCGAGAGCAGCGTGCCCTTCCCGTGGAACCCGCCCCCGGCTACGAGCGTAACACCCTCAGGAATCCCCATTCCAGAGACGAGACCCTTGTTGGGCAGTTCTACTTCTACTCTGTATTCTTCCGGGCTCCGGAACGGTAAGGCACCGTCTTCGAGCGGCCTGTCACTCGCCCCGCTCTCCCTCGGCAACACCGCCCCGTCAGCGACGAACGCGACGAGACCCAGCCCGGGCAGTAGCCCTCGCAAGTGGTCTGCATCCTCGACCGTCTCGACGTGGAGCCTCGCCCTCTCCACGTCTACGCCACCCTCGGGAGCAGGTACGAGTCCTCCGCGCGCGACCTCGGGCAGCTCTTCCACCAGCACAGTCTTTGCCGCGCGGGCGTCTACGCTCCTGCCCCGTGCGGGGAGCCCTACGGCCATGCGGGCCTCGACGTATCCGGGTTCGACGACCATAGAGGTGCGGGGGAGGACGACCTGGGAGGCGCGCTGTATCTCGACCCGTCCGCTCCCGCCCGAGCCCCGGTTTCCGCGCACGACGCGCCGGATCTCCCGCTCGACGCTCCTGGTGAGAAAGTCTTCGAAGGCGACCCTGCGTACCGGGTTTTCGAAGAGCGTGGGATCGAAACGGTTCTCTCTGGTCCGGATTCGGATCAGGGAAGGCGGGGCGAAGGGATCCCGCTGCACCCTGTCCAAGAAGAGCGCGAAAGAACCGAAATCGTAAGAGCCGGAGAGGCCTTTGTATGCCCCGTATCCCTTGCGGTCTATGCGGTCGAGCGACGAGCGAAGACGTTGCATATCTATCCCCGGCGGTAGACGTCTCGCCGGTGTCCGATGAGGAGTACGGTTACGACGCGCTTATCGTCGTCTACCTCGTAGACGAGACGGTAGTCTCCGACACGGAGGCGCCAACCTTCACAGTTCTGAAGTTTACGACATCCTGCTGGACGAGGTTCTTCGACTAGCTGGTCCACCGCCCGAGTTATGCGCCCCCGGGCATGATCCGGCAACCCGGCGATGGCTTTGCGAGCCTTCTTCTTGAGCACAAGGTTATACAGCGTCCTGGTGCCCGCGCTTGGCCCGCTCTTCTTCGATCTCTTTCTTTGCCTGTTCCCACGGGATCAACTCGTCTTCCCCACGTTCGAGTTCTGCTCTTGCCTCATCGTAAGCTTGGGCTGCGAGTACGTCTTCCAGTTCCTCCAACGCTTCGATCAGGTGCTCGTACTCCTCGATCGGCAGGATGACGCTTACGTGCTTGCCGTTCTCGTCCACCACGTATTGCGCACCCATCTTCTCACCTCCCTCCATGTTTATAGGCTTACTCGTGATCTTCCTTTAGTCTAGTCCCATCCTGGATGCGGCGTCGCGGAGGATAGGACGGGCGACGGTCCGGGCTTTCTCGGCGCCGGACGCCAGATGGGCGTCCAGCTCTTTCGGGTCGTCCAGCAGCTCCAGGGCCCGCTTCCTGATGGGGGAGAGGCCTTCCACGACCACCTCGGCGAGGTCCTTTTTGAAGTCCCCGTAGCCCTTGCCCCGGTATTGTTCCTCGATCTCGGGGACGGTCCTGTTCGACAGTCCGGCGTAGATGCCGAGAAGGTTGGAGATGGCCGGCTTGTCGGGGGAGGCGGTCACCTCTGTGCCGGAGTCGGTCTTCGCGCGGCGGATCTTGCGCCGTACATCGTCGGGCTCGTCGAGGAGAGAGATGTAACCTCCTGGGGTCGGGCGGCTCTTGCTCATCTTCGCGGTCGGTTCGTCGAGGGCCATGATCCTCGCACCAGTCTTGGGGATCATGACCTCAGGGACGACGAAGGTCTCACCGTAGAGGTTGTTGAACCGCCGCGCGAGCGTCCGGGCGAGCTCGAGGTGCTGGCGCTGGTCCTCGCCGACGGGTACGAGGTGGGCGTTGTAGAGGAGGATATCGGCGGCCTGCAGGACGGGGTAAGCGTAGAGCCCGACGCTCGCGGCCTCGGCCCCGCCCCTCTGCGTCTTGTCCTTGAACTGCGTCATGCGAGAGAGCTCGCCCACCCTGGCGACGCAGTTCAGGAGCCAGCAGAGCTCCGCGTGCTCGCCAACGCTGCTCTGGCGGAAGATCACGGCCCTCGAAGGGTCGAGGCCAGCGGCGAGGTAGATGGCCGCGATCTCTCGGACGCTACTCCTCAGTACCTTCGGGTCACGCGGCGTCGTGAGCGCGTGCAGATCCACGATGCAGTAGAAGGTCTCATAGTCGTTCTGGAGGGCGACGAAGTTCTTCAACGCCCCCAGATAAGTACCGAGGTGGGACGTGCCGCTCGGCTGTATACCGCTGAATACTCTCTGCTTAGTCTCCATGGCCTCATTCTAACGGACGCACCAGGGTCCGCTATATATCCCCTGATGTACTCTCTATCTCCCTTGCCGCTCCTACGACTAGCTGCGAAAGCCGCTGGCCCGGACTCTTCCCTAGGCGTGAGATCGGACCGCTCGCGCTTACTGCCGCCCTGAGCCTCCCATCCTCCCCGAATACCGGCGCGCTGACGCTCGCAACCCCTACCTCCCTCTCGGCCACGCTCTCGGCCCAACCCCTGACCCTGATCCCCCTTAGCTCCGCCGCATCGGGCCTGTCATCGACCCCTCCTGATGCCCAGGCGAGCAAGACCTTCCCCGCAGACCCCCGCGAGAGCGGCATCACAGCTCCCACGGGTACGGTGTCCCTCAAACCCGTCACCCGCTCGACAGCGGCCACGCATACCCTGTGTTCGCCCTCCCGCAAGTAGAGCTGCGTACTCTCCCCACTCTCGTCCCGCAACCCCTCCAGCACGGGCCGCGCCCTCTCCACAAGACCCACCCCAGCAGCCCGGTTACCCCACCCAAGCAGCCTCAGACCCAATACGTATCGCCCTTCCTGCCGCGATACCAAGTGGTGCTTCTCCAACGCCGACAAGAGCCTGTGCGCCGTCGGACGGGGCAACCTCGTCCCATCGACCACCTCAGCCAGGGTCGCCGGGCTATAACCCGAGAGGAAAG
>JBPCIR010000190.1:0-6597 GCA_051006095.1 Rubrobacter sp.
GCGAACGGGGCCAAAACCCGTATCATCTCGGTCGGTAGGGTACGCATCTTGAGATCACCTCTTTTAGCGGAGACTGGTGACGAGAGCGTACCCTACCCCTTTCGCTCTCAAATGGCTAAAGTCGAGCCCCTGGGAAAGGGAAAGGAGACGGTCGCGGTCCTAGACGGTCATGGCAGCCCCCTGAGGAGAGGCCTACGTGCGCTCTGAGGAAGCGTGTATCGGCAAGCGGGTGAAGGTTGCGCGAAAGCGCCCGTCTATGGGCGGCCCTGCCGACTTCGGTAGGCACGATCGAGAAAAGGTGGGGAGACCCCAGCTACACTGCCCTCGATGTGCGGCTCGACCACGGCACTCAGCAGCTGTTCTGGCACCACGAGTTAGAGGAGATCGCCGAAAGAGCCTAGGCCGGAAGCGACGCCCAGAGAACGGTGAGAGCAGTCCCTTCCGTAGGAGAAGACAGTGCAAAGAGATCAGACCGTCTCAGAGATGGCAGAGGAAGTCCTTATGCGCCAGACGAAGTCCCTGGCCAACAGGAGAGGGCTCTCCTTGGAAGATGCCAGACAAGCCATCGCCGATACCGAAGCCGGCCGACAGCTAAGGGTGTTGGCAAACGGTGAGCATCGTCATGAGAAGGCTCAGGCCTGGCAGGCGAGTGTGTTTTGGGATCGCGCCGAGGAACGAATGGTGCACCACTTTGCCTCGGAGGCTCTCTCGCGCTTTGCAGCCGAACACGACTACTCGTGGCTAGAGTGCTACATGGAGCGGTTGGAAGGCAAGGAGGAGCGAGCGCGCTACTACGCGCTCTTTGAGTAGAAAGTAGAGGAAAGGGAGCGCCCAGAGGATGACACCCGAACAAGCGCGCCCCGGTGCGCGGGTGAGGGTCATGGAACGCCACAGGGTCGAGGAACGGCGAGGCCTTATGGGTACGGTCGTGGCCCGTTACGGGGGAGAGAACTACATAGCCGGAGACGTACGCTTAGCCGATGGCCAGTGTAGGTTGTTCTGGCCGAGGGACCTGGAGGAGATCTCACCCCCGCGGACTTGGTGGCGCTTCCTGCTCGGTGGGGACGCCGGAGGTTAACGCATGTCCTCATTCTCCGAACTTCGCTTGCAGGATCCTGCATAAGACTGGAGTGATTCGCGTCGATAGTATTCGGTAGCCCAGATCGTTAGGAAACCTTCGTCCCTACATCTTGTGGTGCTGAATGAAGATTCACGGGGAGCTAGCCAGCCCTGACTATCTCCTCGATGCGGCGGTAGAGACCTGCAGCCAGACCTTCTGGTTCTGAGGAGCGTTCCGCGAGCAACTCAGCGACGCGCCGGGTCTCGGTCTCGCCTGCTATCTCGAAGGTAAGGACTACAGGCTCCTCATCTTCGAGGCCAAGTTCCTCCGCGATGGCCAGCCTGACTTCCGAGACTTCGCGGCCTGTCTTCGCGGAGATCTCACGGCTTGCGGCCTCGGGAGCGAACTCCTGACAGACCTCGATACCGCCCCCCAGGCGCCGCTCCCACCACCATGGGGCGCTTACGTCTGTAAAGCTCTCGTTCACGAGGGCCGTTGCGCTGTCGGCGAGAAGTTGGTTGAGGTACTCGGGCATGGGGACTTTATACCAGCCGCGGGCTTACCTGCGGCGATCTGCTGCTATACAATGTGGTGAGGGAAGGAGTTGTACGATGCTTCTTGTAAAGGATTCGATGACCCGTGAGATCGTGACGCTCTCGCCGGATGAGACGGCGGGGACGGCGCTCACCCTGTGCCGGGAGAGGCGTATCAGGCACCTTCCTGTTCTAAGGGAGGGGAGACTCATCGGAATTGTCTCGGATCGGGACCTGCGCTCGTCCACCCCTGCGCTCGGCGATCCCGCGCGGGCCAAGGCCCTGCAGGAGATCCTGGTAGAAGACGTGATGGCAGGCGACGTGGTCTCCGCATTCCCCGACGACCCTATAGAGCAGGCGGCGAACACGATGCGGGAGCGCAGGATCGGCTGTTTGCCCGTACTCGAGGACGATGAGCTTGTCGGCATCATCACCACCTCGGACGTGATGGATGCGCTCGTCTACCTGGTCGGCGCCAACGAGCCTGGGAGCCGCATGGAGATCGCTGTCCCTGACAGGCCGGGATCCCTGGCCGGCGCGGCAGGCGTCTTCGGGATGTGCGGCATAAACATCGTCAGCGCCGCCATGGGGCCGACACGTGAGCCCGCGGACGCGGGAAAGCCAAGGGAGCGCATCGTCGTGTTCAGGGTGGACACCATCGACACAGCAGAAGCGGTCGGATACCTCGAGGAGGCCGGATATTCTGTCCTGTGGCCGCCCGGGCTTTGAGCGGCCTGGCCGCTATCGTCCACGACCTGGACCTGGAGAATTACGGCTTCGGCGGTGAGCATCCATTTGATCCCCTGCGTGTCAGGCTCGCGCTCGAGCTCTGCGAAGCCATCGGGCTGCTCGAAGACTACCCCTTCGTCTCCTCAGGGCCAGCGACCGACGATGACCTGACGACGGTCCACACCCTCACCTACGTGCGTATGGTCCAGAAGGCCGGGGGATCCCTCAGCCAGCTCTCCGACCTCCTGGACTACGGTCTCGGGACCCCTGACAATCCCATCTTCCCCGACATGCACGAAGCCTGCGCCCGCGTGGTAGGGGGTGTGCTCGCCGCGTGCCGGCTCGTGATGAAGGGGGGAGTGGACCACGCTATGTGTATCTCGGGCGGATTGCACCACGCCCTGCGCTCGAAGGCGAGTGGCTTCTGCGTCTACAACGATGCCGGAGTCGCGATCTCACGCCTCAAAGCCGAGCATCCAGGCATCCGCGTCGCCTACGTCGACACCGACGCTCACCACGGCGACGGTGTGCAGTGGATGTTCTACAGCGACCCTGACGTCCTGACCGTCTCGATGCACGAATCGGGGCGCTACCTCTTCCCAGGGACGGGCGGGGTCGATGAGAAGGGACGTAACGGCGGAGTCGGCTACTCCGTGAACGTGCCGCTGGAGCCCTATACGGACGACGAGTCCTGGATCTCCTGCTTCGAGGTCGTCGTCCCAGATGTCCTTCGCGCCTTCGACCCCGACCTGATCCTCTCCCAGAACGGCTGCGACGGCCATGCCCTCGACCCCCTGACACACCTCTCCGCAACGACCCGCTTCTACGAGCACGTGCCGAACAGGATGCACGACCTCGCCCACGAGCTCTGCGGAGGCCGCTGGGTCGCCACCGGCGGCGGGGGCTACGACATCTGGCGCGTCGTACCCCGTGCCTGGTCCGCGCTCTGGGCCGCCGTCTCCCACCAGGAATTGCCTGAAAAAGTACCCGACGCCTGGCTCTCGAAGTGGAGAGATAAGAGCCCGGTCGAGCTACCGCCTCTCATGGGCGACGACCAAGAGGATTATCCGCGGGGACCGCGTTCCGCGAAGATAGCGGAACGTAACCTTCGCACCGTCCATGAGGTCGTCGAGAAAGTGCTACCCAGCATTCAATAGGACAGAGATGGGGTTGCGAATCCGGCTTCGTCGCGGTATGTTGCCCTCAGTGACCAGTTCGGCGATCCGGAGATGACAGTGCGAAGCATACCAACATTGCATGGCGTAGCGGCTCCTTCCGCCTCTTCGACCGAGACTAAGCCGGGGATAGAGATAGAGCGTCGCGTCACCGAGGAACCTCCCTACAAGGTCATACTTCACAACGACGACTTCACGCCGATGGAGCACGTCGTCGCCGTGTTGCAAAAAGTCATCCCGCGCATGTCCGTAAAGAGGGCCGTAGATATCATGATGGAGGCCCACACCAAGGGCAAAGCCGTCGCCACCAAGTGCCACAAAGAGCTGGCCGAACTCTACCAGGACGGGCTCAACAACGAGGGCCTAATCGCCTCCATAGAGCCTGACTAGGGTCCTTGATGCCTCTCCGCGGGCACCCAAGGGCGGGTAAGAGGCTCTTGTCGAGAGATTCGTGGCCGCGAGCGACGCATCACAGCAACCGTTGTCGGGATCTCGGTGGGCGAGGGGAACCTGAGGAGAAGGTGTGATGGCAAACGAAGAGCCGTGGACCCCGCGGTCCGATCGTCCTTCTGACTCCGAGCTGTGGGATCGGATGGCGGCATGGTGGGACGAAAAGCAGGGTGATGACGGGGACCGCTGGCACCGTCTGCTAATCGAGCCTGGGATGGAACGAGTGCTGGGCCACGTGTCGGGACTACGCGTGCTCGAGATCGCCTGCGGAAACGGGCGCTTGTCAAGAAGGTTAGCGCAGCGGGGTGCGCGCGTCCTGGCGATCGACGCCTCGGGAGAGATGATCCGCTATGCCCGCGAGAGGGAAACCCTCGCGCCGACGGGCACGGACTACCGGGTCGGCGACGCGGCCTCTCTCGGCTCCCTCGCCGACGGCTCCTTCGATCTGGTCGTTGCCGGTATGGCCCTCATGGACATCGCGGACGCCGAAGGCGCTCTCCGGGAGACTGGACGGGCACTCTGCAATGGAGGCAGGTTCGTAGCAAGCATGATCCACCCCTGCTTCGATACCGGTGAGGAGCACTCGTGCTGGGTGGCAGAGCGTCACGCTTACGAGACCAGGTTGTTCCGCAAGGTCGGGCGTTACAGGGAGCTTTTTGAGCACAGGGCAGAGTGGCGCGTCGGCGACCCGAGTGTACCTGAACAAAGCTTCGAAACCCCCTACTATCACCGCCCCCTCTCATGGTACTTCAGGGCCCTGAATGCGGCGGGCTTGGCAGTGACTGCGTTCGAGGAGCCGGAACCGACGAAACAATTCCTGGCGGAGAGCTCACAAGGTCCGTCACTCCTGGAGATTCCGCTTCATTGCGTTATTGAGGCACGCAAACTCAGAACGTGAGCGTTACCGGGGAGCAGCGTGCCGGTGAGCCAGCAGATTGTGCTATCCGCCGATCTGGCTCATGGTGCGGTTGCGGGACTCCTCGGGGAGGGTGAGGCCCGCTGCCGGCTTTATTCCCGCCGTGTGCCAGAGGACCTCGTGGATGGCGGGTATCGGGTCTTCGGAGCGGATGGCGTCCTTTACGGGGACGTCGAGGTCGGTGAGGAGGCAAGGGTGGATCTTGCCGTCCGCCGTTAGCCTGAGCCTGCTGCACCTGGCGCAGAACGGTTCAGAGACCGGGGTTATGACGCCGAAGGTGCCGGGTGCGCCTTCGAAGCGGAACTCGTCCGCCGGGGCTGCGGGGTCTTCTTTCTCGATGGGTTCTAAGTCCCCTAGCTCCTCTATGGCGCGGTCGAGGATCTCCCGCCCCGGGATGAAGAGTGACCTGAAGCGCGAGCCGTCTGTGTCGCCGTTCAAGGGCATGAGCTCGATAAACCTGACGTGCATGGGATATTCGAGCGTCAGCCTCGCCATGTCCGCGATCTCATCGTCGTTGACGCCGCGCATCGCGACGGCGTTGATCTTGACCGGAGAGAGGGGCGTCTCGAGCGCCGCCATCACCGCTTTCCAGACCTTCTCGAAGTGGTTGCGCCGCGTTATAAACGCGAACTTCTCTGGCTGGAGGGTGTCTAGGGAAATGTTGACGCGATCCAAGCCGGCTTCGACGAGGCCGTCCAGGTTCTCCTCGAGGAGGAAGCCGTTGGTCGTCATGGTTACGTCCTCGAAGCCGAGGTCCTTCAGCCACCCGATGAACATGACGACCCCGCGCCTGACGAGCGGCTCGCCTCCCGTTACACGGACCTTGGTGACGCCGAGCTCGAGGCATGCTTCGGCGAAGGTGAGCATCTCCTCTAAGGTCAGGATGTGGCTCTTGTCCTGGAACTGGATGTCCTCGGGCATGCAGTATTGGCAGCGGAAGTTGCAGCGGTCCGTAACCGAGATCCTGAGGTAATCCATCTTGCGGTTGTAGCTGTCGGTAAGCTGCTCCATAGATCCCTTCCGAGGGTACACCCTTGCCGCGCCCCTGATTGTATCTTCTTTTCGGTCGCCCGGTTCCGGTGGATCGATGGCCTAACGTAGGCCGGCTCGCGAGTATACTGCTCAGGGTCCGCGATCCGGGAGAATGTGTTGCCCAGGAGGCTTTCGACGCCCCAGTTGATCGTTTTCGGTTTCCTCGCGCTTATGGTGCTCGGGACCGTGCTCCTCAAGCTGCCGGTCTCCACCGAGCGCGGCATCTCGTGGGTCGACGCCATATTCGTGAAGCCCGAAGGGTGTAGCGTGCTCAATCTACTAGATTGAGGCGGCGGGCGAGGTAGCCGGCTGTCGTGGCCTGCAGGAGGAGTGTGACGCAGACGGCCAGGGCGACCATGGAGACGGCGATTTCGGCGCCCTCGACTCCTCGCGCGAGGAGCAGGCTCGCGACGGCGGCGGGGATCACACCCGTCTCCCTGCACCAGCTGATGAAGGCGATCTCCTTGCCCGTCCATTCGCCGCGCCGGTCGGGCAAGAGGCAAGCCAGAACAGTTATGGGGCGGGCCACGAAGATGAACACGAACATGACCAGGAGCCCGCCGACGAAGTATTTGCTTACAAACTATCTCAAAAGGGATAGACGATGCTGCCGCCGGTACCACAGCAAGATGCAGGCAACCTTGATCAAACCCAGGTAGTTGGCGGCCTTCTTCTCATAGCGCACCAGGATGGCCCGGCATT
>JBPCIR010000191.1:0-4688 GCA_051006095.1 Rubrobacter sp.
TCCCACGTAGAAGGCACCTGCCGCGGTCGCGACCAAGATTCCTACGAACACCAGCAGGCGCAAGGCCCCGCCGCGCCGCCCGCCCTTCTTATCCGAAGTCTTCAACACGGGCAGATTGTACTAGCAAGCTTATAGCTATCAGCGGTCAGCTTTCAGCTTTGCCGCCGGGCCTCCTGATCCAGCCGTCTCAGACGCTGCTTTCCATCGCCCCGAACCGCCGTCTTGGCTGATGGCTGAAATCTGACGGCTACTCGACGCGGTACGGCGTGCTCGTGGCGGGCTCCTCTATGTGCTGCCCCTCTTTTACGGGGAAGAAGCAGGCCGCCAGGTGGTTTTCGCTCTCCTGCGGTTCGAGGGGCGGGGTGTTCTCCTTGCAGTAGTCCTGGGCGCGGGGACAGCGCGTGTGGAAGGAGCAGCCGCTCGGGGGGGTTGCCGGGGAGGGTACGTCGCCGGTAAGGACGACGCGTTGGCGGGCGCGTTCCTTGCGGGGATCGGGGACGGGGATGGCCGAGAGCAGCGAGGCCGTGTAGGGGTGGCGGGGGTTGTCGTAGAGGTCCTTGCGGTCGGCGACCTCCACGATCTTGCCGAGGTACATCACCGCCACCCGATCAGAGATGTGCTTCACCACCGAGAGGTCGTGGGCTATAAAGACGTAGGTAAGGTCAAACTCTTTCTGCAGGTCCTGCAGGAGGTTCACGACCTGGGCCTGGATCGAGACGTCGAGCGCCGAGACCGGCTCGTCGCAGATGATCAGGCGCGGGTTCAGCGCGATGGCCCTCGCCACCCCGATCCTCTGGCGCTGTCCCCCGGAGAACTCGTGCGGGTAGCGGTTGTAGTGCTCGGGGGAGAGGCCCACGACCTCCAAAAGCTCCTGAACCCGCTTCTTGCGTTCGGCGCCCTCGCTTACCTTGTGAGTCTTGAGCGGCTCGGCGACGATGTTGCCGACGCTCATGCGGGGGTTCAGCGAGGCGTAGGGATCCTGAAAGATTATCTGCATGTTGCGCCGGACGTCGAGCATCCGCTTGCGGTCGTAGCCCAGGATATTCTCGCCCTCGAAGAGGACCTCGCCCTCCGTCGGCTCGAGAAGGCGCAGGACCAGGCGGGCCAGCGTGCTCTTGCCGCACCCTGACTCCCCAACGAGCCCGAGCGTCTCCCCGCGGCGCACGGAGAGGTCGACGCCGTCCACGGCCTTGACGTGCCCGACCGTGCGCTGCAGCATGCCGGCCTTTATGGGGAAGTGCATCTTCAGGTTTTTGGTCTCAAGCAGATATTCGCCGGAATGGCCATTGGTCTCGGGGCTGACTTCCGTCCTCTCGGTCACGTTTGGACCCCCAACTCTTCGTCCACCCGGCTCTTGTTTTTCTCGATCTCATCGACCGAGAGGATGCACGCCGCTTTGTGGTCCGGCTTCTTCTCCTCGAGGTCAGGGTCTGTTTCGTGGCACTCGTCTTTGACGAAAGGACAGCGGGGGCTGAAGTTGCATCCATCGGGAAGGAAGATCAGGCTCGGTGGCGTGCCCTCTATCGGGAGGAGCCTCACCTCGCCGGCGGTATCCAGGCGTGGCAGCGAGCGCAACAGCGACCACGAGTAAGGCATAAGAGGGTCGTAGAAGACCTCGTCTGTGGTGGCCTGCTCGACGGCTCGCCCCGCGTACATCACCATCACCTTGTCAGCGAGTTGAGAGACCACGCCGAGGTCGTGGGTGATCATTACGATGGCCGTGCCATACTTCTCCTGCACTTCGACCATGAGCTCTAAGATCTGGGCCTGGATCGTCACGTCGAGGGCGGTAGTCGGCTCGTCCGCTATAAGGACCTTGGGGTTGCACGAGAGGCCCATCGCGATCATGGCCCGCTGGCGCATGCCGCCCGAGAACTGGTGCGGGTACTCCTTGACTACCCTCTCGGGGTTGGCGATGCCGACGTCGCGGAGGACCTCGACGGTCTTCTCCTGGGCCTCGCTCTTGGAGAGATTCTGGTGGATGCGGATCGCCTCACGGATCTGGTTGCCCACCGTGAAGACGGGGTTGAGGCTCGTCATCGGGTCCTGGAAGACCATGGCTATTTCGTTGCCCCTGATCTCCTGCATCCGCTTGTCAGAGGTCTTCAGCAGGTCCTGATCTTCGAAGATGATCTCACCCTCGGGGTACTCTGCGGGGGGCTTCGGGTTGAGCTGCATGATGGAGAGGGCCGTAACGCTCTTGCCGCTCCCCGATTCCCCCACTATCCCCATCGTCTCCCCCGCCTCGAGCGAGAACGAGACACCATCGACCGCTTTGACGACGCCGTCCTGGGTCCTGAAGTGCGTCTTTAGGTTGTTTACTTCGAGCATCGCCACAGACTAATCCTCACTCTCCGAGTGGCCTCTCCGCCCGAACCAAAGGGTACAGCAGTGGCGACGTTCGGGCCAGAGCGCGCAGAAGAACGACCGCCTCAGTGCGGCGGTCGTTGGGTGGCTGGCGCTCTAATTGATGCAGTGGCACGCGGCGACCCAGTGCTCCGGGCTCACCTCGCGCCACACGGGTTCATCGTGGCCGCAGGCTTCGGTGGCGTAAGGGCAGCGGGTCCTGAAGCGGCAACCCGAAGGGGGGTTCACGGGAGAAGGTACGTCGCCTTCTAGGACCATGCGCTCGCGCTCGCGCTCGACGTCTGGGTCTGGGATGGGGACAGCAGAGAGCAGGGCCTGGGTGTAGGGATGCAATGGGTTGGCGTATAGCTCCTCGCTAGGCGCCATCTCTACCATTACACCGAGGTACATGACCCCCACGCGGTCGGAGATGTACTTGACCACAGAGAGGTCGTGGGAGATGAACAGGTAGGTCAGGTCCCGCTCCCTCTGGAGCTTCTTCATCAGGTTGATGACCTGCGCCTGGATCGAGACGTCAAGCGCCGAGACTGGCTCGTCGGCCACGATAAAGTCAGGGTCGACCGCGAGGGCTCTGGCCACCCCGATCCTCTGGCGCTGTCCTCCCGAGAACTCGTGCGGGTAGCGGTGGGCGTGTTCCCTGCTCAGGCCCACCGTCTCGAGAAGCTCGTGTACCCGATCCAGGCGTTCCTTGCTGCCTTCGGCCAGGCCGTGTATGTCTATGCCCTCGGCGACGATGTCGCCGACGACCATGCGCGGGTTCAGGGAGGCCTGGGGGTCCTGGAAGACCATCTGCATCTTGCGGTTGAGCACCTTGCCCTCATCGCCCTTCGCCTCGTGGATGTTCTTGCCCCCGAAGAGCACCTCGCCGCCGGAAGGCTCGTAGAGCCTGACCAACACCCGTCCCGCCGTCGACTTGCCACAACCAGACTCGCCGACCAGGCCGAACGTCTCGCCCTTGTTGATCTCCAGCGAGATCCCGTCGACCGCCTTCAGGCTCTCCCTGCCGACGCTAAAGTACTTCTTGAGGTCTTTGATCTCGAGCAGCGGCCTGCCGTCCGCCTCGCCGTTCTGGGTCTGTTCCGTCATTTCGCACCCGTGATCCGGGCAGGACGCTCCACGTTGGGGGCCATCTGGTGGTGCAGCCAGCATGCCGCCCTGTGCTCGTCTGAGAAAGTGGTGTACCCCGGCATCTCATCGCCGCAAATCCGCATGGCGTAAGGACAGCGGGCGGTGAAGGGACAGCCCTTCGGGGGATCGGTGGCGTCGGGCGGGGTGCCTGGTATGGGGATCAGGTCCTGGCTCCGGTCCGCGGTAGGGAGTGGGATGGAGGCCAGGAGGCCCCAGGTATAAGGCATCTGGGGGTTGTAGAAGATCTCGCGCACCGTCCCCGTCTCGATGATCTTGCCTCCGTACATAACGGCGATCCTGTGGGCCGTGCTCGCGACCACGCCGAGGTCGTGGGTTATGAGGACTGTCGACATGCCGAGCCTCACCTGAAGCTCCCGCAAGAGCTCCAGGATCTGGGCCTGGATCGTCACGTCGAGGGCCGTTGTCGGCTCGTCCGCAATAAGGACCTGAGGGTCGCACGCGAGGGCTATGGCTATGACCACCCTCTGGCGCATGCCGCCCGAGAACTGGTGCGGGTACTGTTTGAGGCGTTCTTCGGCGTTCGGGATGCCGACCAGCTCGAGCAGCTCGACGGTGCGTTCGGCGGCCCGGCTTCCCGACATGCCGAGGTGCTGTTTCAGGCTCTCTATAATCTGGCGCCCCACGCGCATCGTCGGGTCCAGCGAGGTCATCGGGTCCTGGAAGACCATCGCTATCTTAGGACCCCTGATGTCGAGCATGCGCTTCTCGGAGAGCTTGAGGAGGTCCTCGCCATCGAAGATGATCTCGCCGCCCCTTACTATGGTGTTCGACTCGGGGTTCAATCGCATGATGCTCCTCGCCGCGACCGACTTCCCAGACCCCGACTCGCCGACGATGGCGAGCGTCTCGCCCCGCCTGAGGTCGAAGGTTGCGCCGCGTACGGCCTGCACCTCGCCGGCGTAGGTGCTGAAGGAGATGCGAAGGTCGTCGACGCTGAGGACGGCCTCGCCGTTCATGGTTGCCAAGCTACTGCCTCATCCTCGGGTCGAGTGCATCGCGCAGGCCGTCGCCAAGGAGCCTGAAGCTGATGGTGATCGTGACCAGTACCGCGGCCGGGAATATGAGCATGTAAGGATAGAACCTCATCTGGTGGGCACCGTCGTTGATCAGGGCACCCAGAGAGGCGGCGGGCGGCTGTATGCCGAGCCCGATAAAGCTCAAAAACGCCTCGA
>JBPCIR010000192.1:0-6026 GCA_051006095.1 Rubrobacter sp.
TTCCTGGGTTCTCTGACGCTCCTCTTCGGCCTGCTTGCGTTTTCCGATCTCCTCGGCGACCGCGATGAAGTAGCGTGGCTCGCCCGAGTCGTCGTGCACCAGGGAGACGGTCAGGTTGATCCAGACGCGCCTCCCTCCCTTGCCGACGATGAGCTTCTCCTCGGTATAGTCGCTGAGCTCCCCCGCCAGCATCCTGACACCCCTGTCGAAGTCTCTCTCGAAGTCATCGGGGGAGACGAGCTCGAAGACGCTCACCGCGCCGAGTTCCTCGCGTGCATAACCTACGATGTCGCAGAACTTGTCGTTGAACCTGAGCCACTCGCCATCCAACCCGACCTGCACGATCCCTACGGCGGCCTGCTCGAAGGTCGCCCTGAAACGTTCCTCGCTCTTCCTGAACTCCTCCTCGGTCCGTTTCTGCTCGGTGATATCGTACTGGACGCCGAGCCAGTACAGTGAATTGCCGTCCTCGTCCTTTACCAGCGTCGCCTCATCGCGCACCCACACCACCCGCCCTCCGCGGGCGATCAGACGGTACTCTATCCTGTAGGGCTCGCCGGTCTCGTCGGTCCTTTGCTCTTCGGCCAGCACCCGCTCTCTGTCGTCGGGATGCAGCACCCTGAGCCAGTGCTCCTCGTCGAGTATCTCCGTCTCAGCGGGATAACCGAGCATTTCCTCGTACTGCGGGCTCATGTACGTTATGGCCTTCGGGGTGTCAGAGTCGATGGGCTCCTGCACGTAAGTGACGGCCGGTATCTGCTCCACGAGGCGCCTGAAACGGTCCTCGCTGCGGCCGAGCGCCTTCTCCGCCCTCTCGCGCTCCCTCCTCACCTCCGACTCCCTGAGCTCGCGCCCGATGGCGGGGCACAGCCTGCTCATGTTCTCCTTGGTCAGGTAGTCGTTGGCCCCAGCCTTCATGATCTCCACCGCCGCGTCCTCGCCTATCTTGCCCGAGACTACGATGAACGGGACGTCATAACCTAGCTCTCGCAGTAATCCGAGGGCGTCCGGCGCGCTGAAGCGTGGCATGTAATAGTCGGAGATCACGACCTGGAAAGGCTCGTCTCCGGCATCCGCCGCACTCAGTGCCTCTGCCATGTCTTCCGGGGTATAGACTCTCTGGGAGAGGGGCTTGTATCCGCCGCGTCTTAGCTCCCGCAGGAGAAGCATCGCGTCGTTCTCGGAGTCCTCGACGAGCAGCACGCGCAGGGTCCCTATCACCGGCACCCGCTTTACGCCGGCCTCACGCAACTTCGGCCTTCTTCGCAGGGACCGCGCGCTCCCCTGTATCCCGGCCTCCGAGCGTGAAGTAGAAGGTGGCCCCTTCGCCTACCCTTCCTTCCGCCCAGACCCTGCCTCCGTGCCTGTGGACGATGCGGGCTACCGTCGCCAGCCCTATCCCGGTCCCCTCGAACTCATCCTGTCCGTGCAGCCTCTGGAAAGCACCGAACAGCTTGTCCGCGTAAGCCTGGTCGAAGCCTGCCCCGTTGTCCCGCACGTAGTAGACCAGGAAACCCGGGGCAGGGTCCCTGTCGGCGCCGAACTCGATGCGCGCGCCCCTTTCCCTGGCGGTAAACTTCCACGCGTTGCCGAGCAGGTTCTCGAGCGCCACCTTGAGCAGGCTCGCGTCCCCCCAGGCCGTGATATTCTCCCCGGCCACGAACTCGACATCCCGCCCCGGTTGCGACGCTCTTAGTTCCTCGATTATCCCGGCGGCGAGGCTGGCCAGGTCAACGAGTTCCCTGCGCAGTGGCCTGCGTCCGACCCTCGAGAGGTCGAGCAGGTCGTCTATGAGCGTGGCCATGTGCCTGCTCGCCGCCCTCACGCGACCGAGGTAGTCCACTCCCTCGTCGTCCAGGGCTCTCTCGTAGTCCTCCTGCAATATCTGGGAGAACCCGTCTATGGTCCTCAGAGGCGCCCTCAGGTCGTGGGAGACGGAATAAGAGAACGCCTCCAGCTCTCTGTTGGTCCCTTCCAGCTCCCTGTTGGCCTCCTCGAGGTCTTTGCTCGCGCGCACGGCCAGGATGCGGCTGCGCACGAGCATCCAGGAGATGCCGAACAGCAAGATGCTGGCTCCTACGCCGCTGGCGAGCACGAAGGCCGGCAGGTTGCTCTCGGCACCCCTCTTGAATTCTGGCAACGTGGCGAAGTACAGGCTCCACTCGCGCCCAGCCACCCCGAAGCGGCGCTGCTCGGAGAAGAGCGGGTCGTACCCCTGCACTCCTGCGCGCTGCACCCCGTCTTCGTCGTAGAGCAGCGAGCTCGACTCAACGTCGGCGCCGTCGTAGACCTCGAAGTCTATGGCCGGGTCGAAGCCACTCCCGAACACGTCGTCGAGCAGCCCATCCCGCCTGAAATATCCGACGACGAACCCTCTCAGGGCGCGCCTTCGTGCGGCAACGTTCTCCACCGGCTCCCCCTCGGCGTAGACCGGAAGGTAGACGGCGAAGCCAGGGCTGAGGGCGAGGTCGGCGCTCGAGTCCTTGGGGGGCTCCGTCAGCACATAGACCATCTTCGTAGCCTGCGGCGAGCCCGAGTCGCGCGCGCGGTCCATGGCAACCCTGTGGGCCTTATCCGTGTAGGCGTCCTGGTTTATCGTGCTCAGGTTGGCCTGGTCCGAGGGGGCGACCAGCGCAAGGGGAAAGTAAGCGGAACGCTCCCCGCCGGGATCCAGGTCAGGCCGCATCTCGGGCAACCCCTCTTTTCTAGCATCCTCGGCGAACGATTCCCTCTCATCAGGCCTTACATACCTGGCGAAGCCGAGAGCCTGCAGGCCCTCGAGCCGGCTCTTGGGCTCGATGCCCCTGACGTAGCTCTCCCACTCTTCGCGCTCGACCGACTTGCTGGCCAAAAACACGCCGCGCGCGCCGAAGAGCGCGTCGAGGTAAGCGTCCGTCCTCCTGTCCACGGCCGCCTGTGTAGCCTGAATAGTCTCGTCGAAACGGACCTGATCCTGGGCCTCGACCGTCTGGCGCACGTAGTACCAGGCGAGCCCGGCGAGAAGTAGGGAGATCAGGAGCACCCCGTAAGCCGCCCCCGCGAGGCGCAGGTGGCGTAGGAGGCGGCCGAGCCCCGACCGTAAAGCGGACAGATAAGCCTTGAACCCGCCTATGACAGACTCCAACCCGCAAACAACGCGCAGCACACGGTCACGAACGCATCCGTAACCGATAACGTTGCGTTCACCGCTCCACGAACCTTTCCCTTTGACAAACGATGCCCGGACAATTCGTACGGGACGCGCCGTATAGAGCAATGTTACCCGGCGTACAGGTGGCCCGCAAGATTTGGACAGCGGTTCTGGGAAAGATGACCTTTCCCAGAACCGCTCTGGTTAGCATTTCAGCCTGTGTCGCCACTTCTTCACGCCGAGCATCCCCCTGAAAGCGTCATCCAGTTCTTCGCGGGCGGCGGGGAGTTCCGCGCGCAGCCACTCGTCGAGATCCGCCGTGGCCCGTTCATGAGCTCTCTCGAAGCCCGGATCGTCGTAGCGACGCGGAAGAAGATCCACCATCCTCCGGTGAGCGCGGAAGCTCGCGATAAGCTCACCGAGCGCGGTGGAGGATCGGCTGTCCAGCCACATCTCCTGCTGCGCGAGGTACTTCTCCAGGCCGTCTACGGAGCGCTCGATCTCTGCGACCGGCAACTCTCCCGACGGGCCTGGCGCCCTGACGTATTCCAGGGCGGCCTCGAACTCTTCGACGAGCGGGGTCACCATCCCCTGAACACTCTCGGCGACTTCCACCCTATGCCTGTAACCAACCTCGTACTCGGTCCGCTTCCTCGCGAAATAGTATCCGACGGCCGCGCTCGCGCAGGCTAGCACGAGATACGAGAGCAACCCGTGAGTCATCGGCGTAAGCTGGCTCACGCTCCACCCTTCCTCCCCGGCGGATGCAGCACGTAGAGTACGCGCCCCTGCACCCTTGCCTCTTCCGCAGGGACCACCATCTCCTCGTACTCTCCCGGCGGAGCTTCGGGCCTCAACCTCAACATCTCCCCCTCCCTGTAGAAGCGTTTTACCGTCACCTCCTCACCTTCCCTCAATAACACCACGATTACCGAACCGTCCGGCGGACTCTCATCTTCCTCGACGACGAGCAGGTCTCCATCCTCGATCCTGGCCCCGACCATGCTCTGTCCCACAACCCGCAACAGATACCTCCGCTTCCCCGAACGCGAAGAGAGAAGCTCCGCCGCCAGCGAATAGGCCTCGTCCGTCGCCACCGCCTCGAGCCCACGGCCGGCGGCGATCCTGCCGAGCAAACCCATCCTTCCCGCGACTCCCCAACCCTTCTCCGTGAGCCGAACCATCCTCGCCCCACGCTCCCGCCCTACATACCCATCTTCTTCCAGCTTCCTCAAGTGATGGTGGACCGTCTGTGAACTCCTCAGCCCCACCTCGACCCCGACCTCGCGAACGCTCGGCGGCGGCTCCCCACCCCCGGCACGCCGCGCCAGATACCTCAGTATCTCCTCACGCCTCGGTTGTAGAGGCTCTTCCACACCCACACGTTAGCGCACCACACACCCCGTGTCAAACAAATGTTTGATGCCGGATGGACGCCAACGATACGACGGAGCCCGCCGCGGTTCGCAGAAAACGCTGTAGTTGGGCGGTTCGCGAACCGCCCAACTGAGAACCGCTTCAGTCCGCGTCTGACCTCGCGCCGAGGTCGACCCCGGGGCGAAGCTCTTTGAGGTGAATAACGTAGCTCTCCCTGACGCGCATCCCGGCCCTTCCGTAGAGTCTGGGAGCGCCTGTGATGCTCTCGGCGTCGACGCTGAGGCCGACCCTATGGGTACCGCGCCGGTAGTACTCGGTGAAGGCGTGACGAAGGAGGGCCAGCCCCAAGCCGCGGTTTCGCCACGGGCGTCTGACGCCGACGACGTCGACCCATCCCTCGCCGGCGAGCGTCTTGCACAGTGTGAGGCCTGCTATCTCGTCGCCTTCCACGGCCAGGAACCAGAGGGAAGGGTCGAAGGTCTCCTTCTCCGTCTCCCTGACGAACCGTTCGAAGGGGTTGCGGGGGCGGCCCCACAGGTCTCTGAAGGCGTCCTCGACGGCTTCGTAAGCAGCACGCTCGTCTTTGCCGGGGATGAAGGTGCGAACGGAGATGTCAGCGGGCCAGTGTGGTAGTGGCGGGGCCTCATCGAGCCGGGTATCCATCACGTATATCCCGCGCACCGGAGCGTAGCCGGAGCCCTCGAGTAGTCGTCGGGCTCCCTCGTTGGCCGCGTTGATGTAATGTTGCGCGACGACGCGCGCGTTCTGTTGGGCTTGTGGCATACGGTCGCGCGTCCAGCGCTCCCCCCAAGCGACCAGATAGCTGCCTATCCCAAGACCCCTATAATCCGGGTGGACGTAGCCGTAGATGGAGACGATCACGAATGAGCGGTTGAACAAGTCGGCGTATGCGGCGGTCCGGCCGTCTGGCGCGGTCACGACCACGGCCTCCTCGGTGAGGTCGAGAGTATGCCAGTCGTCGAGGAGTTCATCCAGGCTCATGTCCGTCTCGCCGGTGTCTGAGATCTGGCAGGCTGAGATCAAAGCTGCAACGGCCTCAGCGTCCTCGCGCGCCGGCGCCCTCGTCGTGTAGCCTTCAGGTAACCCCGTCACGGCGACAAACGTAACACAGAAAAGGGCTCCCCTACGTAGGGGAGCCCTTTGTGGCAGGTATCGAGTAGTTCTAGTGCGCCGCTGGCACCTTCGCCTCGAAGGCGAGGCCTTCGTCGGCGCGGTCCACGACGACGGTGTCGCCGGGGCCGAACTCTCCGCCTATGATGTGGCTGCTCAGAGGGTTCTCGACGTAGCGCCTTATGGACCGCGCCAGCGGTCTTCCGCCGAACTTCGGATCGTAGCCCTCCTCGGCGAGGAACTCCTTTGCGGCATCTGTGACCTCGACCTGGACGCGCTGGCTCTCGAGGTGCTTGTTCAGGCGAGAGAGCATGATGTCGACGATCTTCAGCACGTCCTCCTTGGTGAGGGGCTGGAAGACGATGATCTCATCTACCCTGTTGAGGAA
>JBPCIR010000193.1:0-5686 GCA_051006095.1 Rubrobacter sp.
AGGGGAAGGAGGGCCAGGGGAAGACGACCTCGCCAGGCCGATCCAGGATCTGCAAGAGGTCAACCAGGACCTCGCTGGATCCGTTACCAACCACCACGTTGGCGGCCGTGATGCCTGGATTCGCGGCGGAGATAGCCTTCCTGAGCGGGTCGGCGTCGCGCGCGGGGTAGCGGTTGGCGCGGGAGATGGCCTCCATAGCAGCCGCCCTCGCCTCTGGCAGCGGACCGAAGGAGAGCTCGTTCATCGTCAGCTTCGCATACTCTTTCGAGCCACGATCCACCTCGATCTCCCACGCCATCCTCGGCGGTTCGTAGGGACGGATATCGTCCAACTCGACTCTCGGTTTCATCCCAGATCCACCATCTCTCGACGCGGGGCGTGCAGAAGCGTGCTCTTGCCCGAGCCGCTGGGGCCGACGACCATCACAACTCGTCCTCGTCCACGGAGAAAACTATGTCTTCGAGGACCTGGTAGTTCCCAAAGTACTCGTTGAACGCTCGAAACTCTATGATCTCGACGTACTCCCCAGGGTCCGAAGCGTGCAGTGTAGAATAGCATAGGCACGCTAGTATCCGGGAGGAGCCTTGGAGAGTCTTTTCGATTCCGCGGAGGGCGGCGAGGACCGCGAGAGACGGCTGGAGGAGCTCGCCCGTCAGGTCTCCGTCTGCACCAAGTGCGACCTGGCCAAGAGCCGCACCAACACCGTCTTCGCGACCGGGGACCCCTACTCGCCCCTGATGCTCGTCGGCGAGGGGCCTGGTGAGAACGAAGACGCCACGGGACTGCCTTTCGTCGGGAGGGCTGGCAAGCTACTCGACGACATTCTGGCGGCCGTGGACCTGACCAGGCAACAGATCTACCTGACGAACGTCGTTAAGTGCAGGGCCGCCGTCGAGGAGGGCGGCAGGCTGAAGAACCGCCAGCCGAAGACCACTGAGATAAGGGCCTGCAACCCTTACCTGCAAGGCCAGATCGAGGCCGTCAAGCCGGAGATCATCCTCTGCCTCGGTGGTCCAGCCGCGAAGACGATCATAGACAATGACTTCAGGATCACCAAGGACCGCGGCACGTGGTACGAGAGAGACGGCATCAAGACGATGGCGACCTTCCACCCCGCCTACGTCCTCAGGCAGCGTGGCGACGACCTGAACAATGCCAAGCGCCTGGTCTGGAGAGACATCCAGAACGTCTACGCCGAGTACCAGAAGGCGATGGAGGCGCGAGAGTCGTAAGGGTGGGCTGGCTTCGCGCCGCCTGCTCATCGAGTACGAAAGAACGTAAACGTTCTCATACCGTGTTTTGGTCGCGCCTGCTATAGTGCATTCTTGTAGAAAGTAATCGTCGAGAAAGGCACCTAAGGCGTGGTAAGCACAACTACCGGCAGTCGCATGATGGACAGCACCGACAGGGAGATACTCAACCGGATCCAGCGCGAGGTCCCGCTGGAGCGGGAACCTTTCGAGGCCATTGGGCGTGACCTTGGGATCGCGGGCGATGAGGTCATCAGGCGCATAGAGGCGCTCAAGAGGGGAAAGGTGATACGCCAGATCAGCGCTATCTTCGATACGCGCGTCCTCGGCTACGAGTCGAGCCTGGTCGCCGCCAGGATCCCGGCCCACAAACTCAATGAAGGCGCCAAGGCCATAAACTCCCACCCCGGCGTCTCCCACAACTACGAACGCAACAACGAGTTCAACCTCTGGTACACCGTCGCCGTCCCGCCAGACTCCCGCCTGGGGCTCCAGGGCACGGTCGACGTGCTGCACCACATAAGCGGAGCGCAGAAGACCCGCATTCTGCCAACCCTGAAACTCTTCAAGATCGGGGTGACCCTGGATATGAATGCCGGCGCCACGGCGAAGAAGGAGGCCCCGCAGTACGGCGAGTCCGACAGGGAGAGCGCCGACAGGAACATCTCCGAGGACGACAAGGCCGCCATCATCGCCCTTCAGGAGGACGTCCCGCTGACGCCACGTCCTTTCGACCTGTGGGGAAGGCAGGTCGGTCTCTCCTACGAAGATCTCCTGGAGAGGGCCTACGACCTGCGCGACCGCAAGATCATGCGCCGCTTCTCCGCCGTCCTCTACCACCGCAAGGCAGGCTTCAGGGCCAACGCCATGGGGGTCTGGAGGGTGCCCGACGAGATCATCGACGAGGTAGGCAACGCCTTCGCCCACTACCAGGCCGTCTCCCACTGCTACCAGCGGCCGACCTACGAGGACTGGCCGTACTCAGTCTTCTCCATGGTCCACGGCCGCAGCGTCGAGGAGTGCGAGAACGTCCTCACCGCGATGGCCGAGGAGACAGGCCTCACAGACTACACCTCCCTCTACTCCACCCGCGAGTACAAGAAGACGCGGGTGCGCTACTTCACGCCCGAGATGGAGGCCTGGGAACGCCTCTACGCAGGCATCCTGCGCTGATTTAGGTCTCAGGTATCAGGCTACAGGCGTCAGGCTTCGGGGGAGGACTACTCCCTTGTTGAGCGCGGCGCTGCTCGTGGCGCTCTTTGCGGCGTTGCTCGCAGGGCTCGTCACGGGGCTTACGGGCTTCGGGCTGGCCCTGATCAGCACTCCTATACTCCTCTTCGTCTACGAACCCCGTACGGTCGTCGTGCTGACGACCATCTTCTCGATCGTCATTAACAGCGCCGTGGTGTGGGACTCCTGGCACCAGGCCAGGCGAAGGCTCGCGCTGGCGCTCCTGATCCCTGCCCTCTTCGGGGTCGTTTTGGGCGTCGAGGTACTGCGCATTATCGACCCCGACTACGTGCGCCTCGGGGTCGGCGCCATCGTCGTCTTCTCGGCCTTGCTCCTGGTCAGGGACATCAGGCTGCCAGGGGCAGGTACGCGGTGGGGAACGCTCGTCGCCGGCTCGGCCAGCGGGGCACTCTCGACCTCGACGGGTCTCGCCGGCCCCCCGATAGTGCTGCTCCTCGCCTCGCGCGGCCTCCCGAAGCACGAGTTCAGGGGAACGAGCGCGCTATACTTCCTGCCCATGAGCGTCGTCGGGCTCGCGGTCCTGGCCTTCCGAGGCCTCGTAGACGCCTCGGAAGTCCCCCTGGGGCTCGTGCTCATTCCGGCTGCCATCGCCGGAAAGGCCATCGGCACGGCGCTCCTTGGGCGTGTCTCCGAGCGGGCGTTCCGGGCTCTTACCCTGGGGCTCGTGATCCTGACAGGCACCCTCGGCGTCACTACCGCGGCCTGGGCGCTGTTGTAGACCTCATGATCGCGCCCTCCGCGTGGCATAATCTCCCGGTTGGCTAAAGGAGGAGGCGAAGGATGACGGTAAGGGTAGGGGCGCAGCTTCATCCGCAGCAAGCCAGTTACGCGCAGATGCGCGACGCGTGGCTCAGGGTCGAGGAGATGGGGGCAGACACTCTCTTCAACTGGGACCACTTCTACCCGCTCTACGGTGACCCCGACGGCAAGCACTTCGAGTGCTGGACGCTGCTAGGTGCGATGGCCGAGGTCACAGATAGGGTAGAGTTCGGGGCGCTCGTCACGTGCAACTCGTACAGGAACCCGAACCTGCTCGCGGATATGGCCAGGACAGTGGACCAAATTTCGGGCGGACGCCTCATACTCGGGATCGGCTCGGGATGGTTCGAGAGGGACTACGACGAGTACGGCTACGAGTTCGGTACGGCGGGGAGCCGGCTGCGCGACCTCGACGCCGCGATGCCCGTTATCGAGGAACGGCTCGGTAAACTGAACCCGCCGCCCACGCGGGAGATCCCGATCCTCATCGGCGGCGGAGGCGAGAAGGTAACCCTGCGCATCGTCGCCGAGCGCGCCCACATCTGGAACGGTTTCGGGAACCCGGAGGAGGCAGGCCGCAAGAGCGGCATACTCGACGATTGGTGCGAGAAGGTCGGGCGCGACAAAGGAGAGATAGAGCGCTCGGTTATGGTCAGTCCGGAACTGGTCAAGGACGCAGACCGCTACGTAGAGAACGGCATAACCCACCTCATCATGGGTTTCGGCGGCCCCGACTACGACATGAGCCCCCTAAAAGACCTGATCGCCTGGCGCGACGACTACAGGGAGCGCAACGGAGAGACCATCGCGGGCTGACCGGTCCGAAACGGGCGGCCGGACGAACTCTCTAGATTCCGACTAACCGGCCCTGATCGCGCCGTCCAGGTCGGCTATGAGGTCATCTTTGTCCTCGATGCCGACGGAGAGGCGCATGAGGCCGTCGGTGACGCCCCTGGCTTCGCGCTGCTCGCGCGGGATGGCGGCGTGGGTCATCGTGGCCGGATGGGTTATGAGCGACTCGACCCCGCCGAGCGACTCGGCGAAGTGGAAGACCCGCGTCTTCTGCACCGCAGCGTAGGCAGCCTCCGCGCCGCCTCTGAGGGTGAACGAGACCATCCCCGAAAAGCCACTCATCTGCTCTTTCGCCAGCTCGTGCTGAGGATGGTCGGGCAGGCCAGGGTAGTGTACGGTCTCGACCTCGGGATGATCCTGCAAGAACCGCGCGACCGCCAGTGCGTTCTCCTCGTGCTGGCGCATGCGGACGGCGAGGGTCTTGAGGCCGCGGAGCACGATCCAGGCGTCGAACGCGCCTGGCACGGCGCCCGCTGCGTTCTGGTAGAACTTGATCCCCTCGTGGAACTCCTCGTTGGAGGTCGCGACCGCTCCGCCGATCACGTCCGAGTGGCCGCCCATGTACTTGGTAGTGGAGTGGACCACGATGTCAGCGCCCAAAGAGAGCGGGTTCTGGAAGTAAGGCGAGGCGAAGGTGTTGTCCACGGCGACGACGGCACCCCTCTCGTGCGCCATCTTCGAGAGCTTCGCTATGTCGGAGAGGGTGAGCATCGGGTTGGTCGGGGTCTCGATCCACAGCAGCTTCGTCTCTACTCTTAGCGCCTCCTCGACGGAGGCGGCATCCGTTGTATCAGCGTAGGTGAAGTCAAGCCCGCCGGTGCGGGGGAGGACCTTGTCGAAGAGGCGGTACGTGCCGCCGTAGAGGTCGTCGCCGGCTACGACGTGGTCACCCGGCGAGAAGAGGCTCATCACCGCGGTCGTCGCGGCGAGCCCTGAGGCGAAGGCGAGGCCGTGCTCGGCGCCTTCGAGGGCCGCTACACACTCCTCGAGGGCCGCGCGGGTCGGGTTACCCGTTCGGCTGTACTCGTAGCCCTTGTGCTGGCCTGGCGCCTCCTGCGTGTAGGTCGAAGTCTGGTAGATCGGGACTATCGTCGCCCCCGTCGCGGGATCAGGCTCCTGCCCCGCGTGTATGGCGCGTGTGGAGAACCCCCTGTCTGCGAACTTCATGTTCCCTCCTCGAAGACGCGGTAGGGCTTTTCTAGGTCCTCAGGCGTGGCGTCCGAGTTGGCGAGGACCCAGTCGTCGTCGAAGGCCTTGGAGACGTAGTTTCGCCCCGTGTCCGGCAGGAGCACGACGACCACAGCGCCCTCGGGCAGCCCCTTCGCCGCGCGGACCGCTCCTACGGCGGCCATCCCGCACGAGCCTCCGGTGAAGAGGCCCTCTTCGGACATCAGGCGGCGGGTCATGAGGAACGATTCGCGGTCGTCTACCTGGATCACCTCGTCGACCACGGACGGGTCGTGGTTACCGGGATAGAAGTCCTCCCCCACGCCCTCGATGGCATACTGGTGTATGTTGTCGGGGTCGGAGAAGATAGATCCCTCGGGGTCGACGCCGACGACCCTGACTTCGGG
>JBPCIR010000194.1:0-5650 GCA_051006095.1 Rubrobacter sp.
GGCGAACGCGAGAGGGAGCTGGCCTGGGCCCTGCGCGACCTCTTCTGGCGTCCCGAACGTGTCGATGGAACCTTCGTCCCTGGCCGCCACGACTGGTTCGGAGGCATGATGTGGATGGTCTCCCGCCATGATCCGGAAGACCCTGGTGCCCTCGTGCTCGCCACCAAAGGCGGCCACAACGGAGAGATGCACAACCAGAATGATGTGGGCAACCTTATCGTGCACACGGAGGCCGAGTCGGTGATCGCCGACATCGGCCGCGGACGCTACACGAAGGCCTACTTCGGCCCCGAGCGCTACGAGCACATCGCCAACTCCTCCAGCGGACACTCGGTCCCCGTGCCAAACGGCCAGGAGCAACTCTCCGGCGGCCAACACGGCGCGCGTCTGCTGCAACACCGGGCCGACGACCGAACCGACCTGGTGGCGTTCGAGTTGCGGGACGTCTACCCGCCCGAGGCCGACCTGGACTCGCTCGAGCGCACGGTCGTCCTGCACCGCCGCGAGCCCGGTGCCAGGGTGGAATTGAAAGACGAGGTGAGGTTCGCCACGGGACCAGGCAGCTTCGAGACCGTCCTGACCACCTTCGGAGAAGCTGAGGCCTCCCCCGACTCGGTGCTGCTGCGCGGGGTCCGTGGCTCCCTGCGAGTCTACTTCGACCCCGAAGTGGTAGTGCCGCGGATCGAAACCATCGAAGACGTGGACCTGGCCGAGGGACCGGCCGACGTGCGGCGCGTGATCTTCGCGCTCTCGGAACCGGCCATCGAGGGTTCAGTCCGCCTGCGCATCGAGCCGGAGAGCGGTTAGGTTGGCAGCCTCGGGTCCCAGGTAGCGGCTCTTAGCGGACAGCCCGGATGCGGTAAGAGATACTCTGGCTCTTGTCTCGAAACTCTATCCTCAGCAGGCCGCAGAGGCCGCGCCTGCTCTGTAGGCCGCCGGTCAGATGGACAACCCGCCTCACCGGGGCGCTGTAGGAGATCTCGACTTCCTCCGGGCCGTGGACCAGCAGCACACGACCGGCCTCCATCCTCGCCTCTGTAACCGTCCCCGTGCCGGGGTCACGCAGGTAAGGGATCAGCAACGACTTGGGTTCTTCGAGCCCGGGCGTCACCTCTTCGACGTAGACTCCTTCCGTCTCCACGCGCGCCGCGAAGTGGTACCGGTAAGGGCTTCCCCTCTCCCTTGCCCGAAGCTCCATGCGGGGCGGCGTCGGGCCTCCCTCCATACGACCGATCAGGGCAAGCTCAGCCCCCGAGCTGCTGTCCATACCAGTGTTGAGGAACCGCCCGCTATCGAGGTGCTTCGCGCTGGAGACGAGTTGCAGGAACCTCCCTGGGCCGAAGGTCAGGTCTACGATCCCGAAAGCGTCGTAGTCGGGCGCCGGGCTGGCGTTGAAGTGCATGCTGTAGATGCCGTTGTGCAGAACCGCCCTGCAGGTAGGGTCGTGCTCCAGTAAGAAGGAAGCCTCGCGTCCGCCCGGAGGCTCCGTGAAATGCCTATTCAAGCCGTTCGACACCGCCACGGCGAGGAAAGCCGCTGCCAGGTTCGCGTAGTGGCCGTCGGCTGTGTAGCGTTCGTAGCCGACCCTGTGGCCCGGCGGTAGACGGTTCTCGACCGGGCTATACGGGCCTTCCCGCTGCCAGCGCCGGAACGATGAGAGGGCGCGGTAGGCGGCTTCCTCGGCGCGTCCCGCCAACTCGGGGTCGCGTTCGCGGAAGTAGTTGGATGCGTGGGTGAAGAACGCGCACTCGGCACCGAGGGTCCACGTCTGCCCTGTGCTTCGGTGGGCGGAGGCGAGGGAGCCGTCGGAGAGCTGGACGCCTAAGCTGCGACGCAGGCCCGTTCGCATGAGGCGTTCCAGGTCCTCGCGCCGGCGACCATCGTAGCCTTCCATTAGCATGTCTGCCAGGTGGTAGCGGGTGAAGAGGTCGTAGGAGTTCGGGTGTCCCGGTTCCTGGTAGAGGCCTAGCCCGGCCAGGATGTGGGTTTCAAAGAACGTGTCGAGCCAGAGATCCAACCTCCCCGTCGAGAACGGAGAGAGGCCTTCACGCAACCGGAGCCACTCTCCCGAGAGCCACACGGCGGCCCAGTTCGAGGGGGGCCGTTGGGCGAATGAAGCCTCGATGTCTACCCCGGAGATCCGACCGGCGAAGCATTCCGCGCCGTCGATTCCGAGGTCCCTGAGTATGAGGAAAGTCTTCAGGATCGGGGGCCAGAAGAAGTCCCTGTGATTGGAGCGGCTGACCGCACCCGTCGCGCCGTCGAAGCCAGAAGCTGTAGGAGGGAGTCCGGGACCCGAGACGTGGTCGAGGGCGGCCCCCAGGCCACGAACGGCGCGGTCCGCATACGCCGACCTCCTCTCACCGCTATCTTCCCTGGCAAGCACGGCGTTGCAGAGCGCATGATACGGGGTACCGTACTGCGTGGGTTCCCCGAAGATCGGGTCGTGCATCTCCCCTGACGCTTGCAGGTACGGCGCGTAGCTCTCGACGGCCTCCCTCAGGGTCTCGACGGGCAGCACAGGTCGTACACCTTCGGGGCCATGCAGCGTATCGTGACCCCGCTCGCCTTCCTCTTCGACATTTCTTGGCACGTTGCTCCCCCCTACGCAGAACGTACGGTCAAACCCATGGGCTTCCGCCGCAGGAGGTTACCATCATAAATGAGGGTAAGTTACCAAAACCAACAACTTCAGCGTGCCAGCCCGAGACCTAGGGCAAGTTGCAAAGAGGTCCAACTTCATTGCAAGCATGTCAGCTTGATCTCACTGAAACCTGAAGCCTCCCACAAACTGCTATAAGATGCCTCTAGCAATCCCCGTTGTTCCAGCCCATTTGCTACTTGATTTGGTGCGCCGAGGGCCGTACGCTTCTCGTACGTTAGCAGGGGTTTCGAGGACGGAGTGTGGCGATGTCTACGACGTTGAAGATCCGGGACGAAACGACTTCCAGCCTCGGGGATGATGAGGAAAGAGACTTCACGCTCGATGTACTGAAAAGCCGGATCTCAGTGCGGGAGTTGATCCGCGTCCGCGTCGCAAACGAGGTTCGCGACTACAACCTCAGCCAGCCCGAGTACTTCCGCGGTCTCGTCCAGCCGACTGACGCGGAGAGGTCACTCAACGGCTTCAAGATAAGGAAGGGGCGGAGGATAGACCCGGAGAAACAGGTCGAACTGGCGATCAAGGCGTTCTACAGCAACGGGTTTATCTTGCTGGTCAATGACAGGCAGGTGGACGAGCTCGAAGATGAGATCGAGATCAGGCCCGACACAACAGTCACGTTCCTGAAGCTCGTCCCGCTCGTCGGAGGCTGAGCGTGTTCCTCCTCAGGCGGCGCACTCCGCAACCTTACAGGGCATGGATCGACGACCTCGTGGCCGAGGAGAAGGAGGAGGTTTACCGGCGGTACACCCTGGAGAACAGGGACTCCGATGCCGGTCGTCGGATCCTCGCGGCAAACCAGGAGGAGCAGCGCGGGTTCGTGCTGGCCGCGGCGACGTGGTTGGATCTCCGCCACAAGAAACCCTCCACAGCCTTTCACGAGACCTGGGCGGTCCGGCAAACCATGCAGACCGTGCTCAGACGCAGGCTCCCGTTCGACCATGACGAGGTCTGTATTCTCCTGGATTGGTCCATCCGCCAGCCGTATATGTCCGTGCGAGGAACACCCCAGATGATCAAAGTGCTCGAGGATCACCTAAAGGACCACGAGCTCACACCGGATCTCCGCAAGAGGGCCAACAAACTCACAAAGTGTCTCGAAGAAAGCCACAGCACGGAAGAGACGCGCCGCTGGTCAGCAAAGCTGAAAGAGCTTGCGAGGCTCTCGACCTCGACCCTGCCCCTCCTACCCGGCGAGGCGTGGTCGGATGCCGCGATACGCGACATCGAGGCGCTGGAAGGCGAAGCACGTGCGGCATGGGTCTATCTCCTGCACCGCTGCACCGGGGCCAGAGGCGCGAAGCCAGGCAAGAAGTGGACCACAGACGCGGAGGCGCTTGTAGAGAAGATCGGACGCCCCGCTTTCGAGCGAGCCTTGCTGAACTGGTTCCCCCTGGTAGACAGGCCGCGCACCAGGCCCGTCGAGCTGGGATCACAGTGGCAGCCCGACCTCAACTTGCTCTTGCAGGACCAGAACGCGGACATCCTCAAGGCGCTGGCCTGGCTGTGCGCGGGGAGCGAGGATGCCGGGATCGCGCGTGCGTTGGGAGCGTTGGCGCTCTCGGCGTATCGTAAGGTGCCGCAGATAGGCCCGAGGTGTGTCAGGGTCGGCAACGCCTGTGTGTGGGCGTTGGGCGCCATGCCTGGCGCAGCGGGAGTGGGGCAGCTCGCGATGCTACGGGCCAGGGTGAAGTTCGGAACGGCCCAGAATGGCATCGAGAAGGCGCTAAACACCGCAGCGGGGCAAGCCGGAATGTCGCTACGGGAGATCGAGGAGATCTCCGTCCCGGCCTACGGCCTGCAGGAGGTGGGGGTGAGGCGCGCCCGGTTGGGCGAGTTCGGCGTCGAGCTGGTAGTTACAGGTACGAGTGCGACGGAGCTGCATTGGATCAAACCTGACGGCAAACCGCAGAAGTCCGTGCCCAAGGCCGTCAAAGAACATAACCCCGAGGATCTGAAAGAGATCAAGGCCGCGGCCACCGACCTGCGCAAGATGCTCCCGGCCCAGCGCGACAGGATCGAGAACCTGTATCTCCAGCAGAAGAGTTGGGCGTACCCCTCCTGGCGCGAACGCTATCTCGACCATCCTGTCGTCGGCACGCTAGCGCGGCGTCTGATCTGGACCTTCACGAACAGCGAACGCACAGGCGCCGGAGTCTACTACGAGGGCCGTATCGTCGGTCGAAACGGCCACATTCTTGACTGGCTCGACGACTCGACCCGCGTGGAGCTGTGGCACCCCTTGCGGGAGGTCACAGGCGAAGTCCTCGCCTGGAGGGACTGGCTCGCCGAGTTGGAGATACGCCAGCCCTTCAAGCAGGCGCACAGGGAAGTCTACCTGCTCACCGACGCGGAGCGTACCACGAGCACCTATTCCAATCGCTTCGCCGCCCACGTCATCAAGCAGCACCAGTTCAACGCCCTGTGCGCGGCGCGCGGATGGAAGAACAAGCTCAGGCTGATGGTCGACGACGAATACCCGCCTGCGACCCTGGAACTGCCAGGGTGGGGATTGAGGGCCGAGTTCTGGATCGAGGGCCTCGGCGACGAATACGGGGCAGACACCACGGAGGCGGGTACCTACCTCTACCTGGCCACCGACCAGGTCCGCTTCTACAACATCGACGCCAGGGAGAACTACGCCCACGCAGGAGGAGGCGGATACGCCGCCGATTTCCGCGGGCAGGGCGCACCTGCAGGGCCGCTTACCCTGGAAGAGGTCCCACCACTAGTCCTCTCCGAGGTGATGCGTGACGCGGACATGTTCGTCGGCGTGGCCAGCGTCGGCAACGACCCTAACTGGGTTGACGGTGGACCAGAAGGCCGCTACAGGGACTACTGGACGAGCTACTCCTTCGGCGCCCTCTCCCAGACGGCAAAGACGCGCAGACAAGTCCTGCAACGCCTGATCCCCCGCCTCAAAATCTCGGACCGCTGCCGCCTACAAGACAGGTTCCTGATCGTCCAGGGCGACGTACGCACATACAA
>JBPCIR010000195.1:0-5871 GCA_051006095.1 Rubrobacter sp.
GGCGGCCAGAGGATCGGTGTAAGGAAGAAGGTCCCCCTTATGATCGGCCGAAGAACCTCGCCCATGTCAGGCACGTAGGTTCCGACGACAGCCATGATGTAGGTTAGCCCCAGGGTGAACAACAACTGCAGCACTATAATCAGGGGCAGCAGCAAGACCTGCCAGTGCAGCCTGTGTTGCAAAAGAAACACGATGAGCACGAGCGCCCCCACGCCGAAGAGCTTGTCCACCAGCGAAGCGACCGCGTTGGTGAAAGGAAGCAACTCCAGGGGGAAGATCACCTTCTGCACCAACCCAGCGTTGCTCCTGATGCTGTTGAGGCCCTTGCTCACCGCTTCGGAGTAGGCCATGAAAGGGAGCAGTCCGCAGTACAGGAACAGGCCGAAGTTGAGCGTTGGATCGCCCTCCACCGTCCTGAACCTCAGGCCGACCACCTCAGAGAAGATCAAAGTCAGGAAGAAGACCCAAATCAGGGGTCCCAGTACCGCCCACGCGAGACCCAGATAGGACCTCTTGTAGCTACGGGTTACCTGGCGGCTCACAAAGTACCTCAGCAACCAACGTTTGCGGTAGAACGCCGCCAGGGAGTCGAAGAGCTCCCCCGCGAAGCTCTTCTTGCCCTTATACGTGTACGTGGCCAATTACGTCCCTCATCTTGCCGGCAGCGCCGCCAGTAGTGTAAGCCATGTGCCCGAAAATGTGGGCAGCGGCAAGTTTACATAAGCGAGGCTGTACTTGCCAGCCCGCGGCCAGGGACTTACCTCACGGCGGCGTCGGCGTTGATCCTGCCGTGCCCAAAGCGGGGATCGTCCCCGGCGGAACCGAGGTCCTTGGCGGTGGCCTGCATGCGCTGACGGATCGAGTCCGCGGACATGCCCTGTGAGGCGAGCAGCCCGGCGAGGCCAGACACGAAGGGCGCCGACATGCTGGTCCCGCTGTCCGTGCCGTAGTCTCCCGACGCGCGGGTGGAGAGGATGCTCGTCCCCGGCGCGGCCAGATCCACCCAGTCGCCGCGGCCGGAGAAGTAGGCCAGGCCGTCGCTCCGGTCGGTGGCGCTAACGGCAATCGCCTTCGAGTACGCTGCGGGGTACTGCGGCTGCGTCGTCCCCTCGTTGCCGGCCGCCGCCACCACGACCGTGCCCCTTGAGTACGCGCGGTTGACTTCCGTCCTGAGTACGTCGGAGTTTGCCGGACCGCCGAGCGAAAGGTTCACGACGTCGGCACCGTGGTCCACGCTCCAGTCGATGCCCTTGATTAACTTCGAGTCCGTGGTGTTTCCATTCCTGTCCAGAACCTTGGCTATGAGCAGTCTGCACTTGAAGCATCCCCCTGCCACGCCCTTGCCGTTGTCCGTTAGCGCGCCAGCTATGCCCGTAACGCGGGTGCCGTGTCCGTAGTCGTCGTCGGCCACCGCGTCGCCCTCGACGAAGTCTTTCTGGGCGGCGATCTTACCTATGTCAGGGTGGCCCGAGAAGACGCCAGAGTCAACGATGGCGACCTTCGCCCCGGCGCCCCTTGCGTCGTTCCAGGCGCCAGGAAATCTCGTTTTGGTGAGACCCCACTGGTCATCTAGACGAGGGTCGGCTGGCATGAAGGAAGCGTTGCGGATGTAGTTGTAGTCAGCGGCCTCGACCCTCGCTTTGTTACCGAGGTTCCTGAGCTCCCGTGCGAGGGCTCTCTCCCGCCCCGCCTCCGACGCCTGGTGCCTGATCTCCGGGAAGGAGACCAGCCTCGTCTTCCCCGGCAGATCCTGCAGGGTCCGCGCTCCCGACCGCATGACTACGGTCTCTTCGGCCTCCTCGGGGGTTCCAGGCTCGTAGGCGACGAGCAGCTCTCCAGCGACGTAAGGCGCGCCACCGGGGTCGTCATCCACCTTCGGCTGCGTGGCAGGTTCCCCCCTTGACCCAGGAGCGAGGATTACTAAGAGGACCGCCCACAGTAGAGCAGCGGCGAAGACAGACCATTGGCGGCGACCGTTGCCGACTACCAGAGTTTTGACCCGCAAACGTCCCCCTCCAGGAAGACCATACTATCGTACAAAGCTATATTATCTTACAAGGACGGAGGATTGTTAAGGGTTTTGTGACCCATTGCTCGAAAAAAGCCAAGACTTCGCGGGGATCGGGGCCGAGACCGGAGGGGCCTGTGCCACTATAACAGGGTTCTGTGAGGGTATAATGGCCCACTGCACGTGCATGAGTCTTACGGGAGTAGATCGTTGCAATCACCTTGTGGCCGACACGCCCTCCTGAGGGCGGACCAACATTGACGCCGAGGTTCAAGCGGGCCTGGCGGCGCGCTGTGACCAGGGGCAAGTCCCTCCGCTCGCGAGCCCGAGGATCGTCGGGCTCAGGCGAGCCCCTCGGCGTAAGGCCTGAGAACATCGTCTGGATCTTCGGAACTGGCCGCAGCGGCAGCACGTGGCTCGGGTCCATGATGGAGGACCTCGACGGATGCGCCATGTGGAACGAGCCGCTTGTAGGAAATCTCTTCGGTAACTTCCACTACTTCAGGGTCGGAGGCCGCAAGCCGGGCAGGCAATACATCCTGGGAGAGCCCTACAAAGAGACCTGGCTCGGGCCCATGAGGGACCTGGTCCTCGGCGGGGCGGCGGCCAGGTTCCCCGAGGTGATCGGGGGCGGGTATCTGATCATAAAGGAGCCGAACGGTTCCATAGGCTCGCCGCTCTTGATGGAAGCGCTGCCGGAGAGTCGCATGATCTTCCTGATCCGTGACCCGAGGGACGTCGTCGCCTCGAGTATGGACGCGCGGAGCGAGGGGAGCTGGCTTTCTGAGCGAAGGGAAGAACAGAGACGTACGTCGAAGCCGGACAGAAACCCCAACACCTACGCGAGGATGCGCGCGAACTCCTATGTGCAACAGATAGAGAAGACCAGGCAGGCCTACACAGCCCACGAGGGCCGCAAGGTAATGGTCCGCTACGAGGACTTGAGGGCCGACACCCTGAATACGATGAAGCGCATCTACTCAGGCCTGGAGATCCCCATGGACGAGGTCGAACTTGCGCGGTCGGTCGAGAAGCACTCCTGGGAGAAGATCCCGGCCGAACAGAAGGGCGAGGGCAAAAAGCGGCGCAAGGCGAAGCCGGGCGGCTGGCAGGAGGACCTGACCCCCAAACAGGTCGAGATAGTCGAGGACATTACGGCCCCGCTCCTGGATGAGTTCTATCCCGACACGGCGACCACCAGGGACGCGCTGTGATAAGGGACGCCTGGCGCAAGATAAAGGGTAGAAGGACGCCGTCCGCAGGTGAGGAGAAGGGCGGCATGAGGCCTGAGAACCTGGTCTGGATGTTCGGTACGGCGAGGACGGGAAGCTCCTGGCTCAGCGCCATTATGGGCGAGATAGGAGGATACAGCAGGTGGCACGAACCGCTTGTTGGGCATCTGTTCGGCAACCTCTACTACGAGCGGGCAGGCCACCGCGGCGAGGACGAGCATTTTATCCTCGGGGCCCGCTACAAGGATCTCTGGCTCGACACGGTGCGGAGGTTCGTCCTGGACTCGGCCGCCGCGCGTTTCCCTGAGGTAGCAGACGGAGGGTACCTGATCATCAAGGAGCCGCAGGGCTCGATGGGGGCCCCGTTGCTCATGGAGGCGCTGCCTGAGAGTCGTATGATCCTGCTCGTCAGGGACCCGAGGGACGTCGTCGCCTCCAACCTCGACGCCCACAAGAAGGGAACCTGGACCGCCGACCTGATGAGGAAGGGCGGCAAGGAGAAGCCACCTTCGCTGGCCGAGAGCAGGCCCGACGCCTTCGTGAAGGGCCAGGCCAGGAGGTACGTGCGTGACGTCGGAAACGCCAAGCTGGCCTACGACGCACACGGAGGGCGCAAGGTCCTCGTCAAATACGAAGACTTGAGGGCAGACACCCTGAATACGATGAGGCGCATCTACGCGGGGCTGGAGATCCCCGTTGACGAGGCCGAGCTCGCACTCTCGGTCGAGAAGCACTCCTGGGAGAACATCCCTGAGGAGGAGAAAGGCGAGGGCAAGTTCCACCGCAAGGCGAAGCCGGGCGGGTGGAGGGAGGATCTGAGCCCCGAGCAGGTCGAGATCGTGGAAGGTGTGGCAGGCCCCCTCCTCAGGGAGCTCTACCCCGTCCGGAGCACCGCGTAGGAGGCTACTGGTGCCAGACTTCAGCTACCGCAAGGTCTTCGAGTTGGTGCGCAGGGTCAGGGCTTCCCTGGGTCTGGAGGCCGGCGTTAGCCGCGGTGCCGTACCAGAACCGGCAAACACGAACGCAGAAGGGCGCTCCGGCGAGGTCGTCCCCGAGAACATGATCTGGATCTTCGGCACGGGACGCACAGGGAGCACCTGGCTCGCCGCGATGATGGAGGAGCCTGAGGGTCATGACGTGTGGTTCGAGCCCAGGGTCGGGACCGTCTTCGACCCCCAGAGGTTCGAGCGTTTCGGTGGTAAGCACTTCATCCTTGCTTCCCAGTACAAAGACGTCTGGCTCCGTTCCATCAGGAACTTCATCCTGGACGGGGCCAACGCGCGTTTCCCCGAGTTGGATGGCGGATACCTCGCGGTCAAAGAGCCCGGCGGCTCGGTTGGTGCGGGCCTGATCATGGAGTCCCTGCCCGAGAGCGGGATGGTGCTCCTGATCCGTGACCCGAGGGACGTCGTCGCCTCCTGGCTCGACGCCACCAGGAAGGGTGGCTGGCAGACCAGGCGCAGGGGCGAAGGGGGCCGCCGCGCGGAGTCGCTCGCCGAGACGAACCCGAACGCCTTCGTGAGGCGCCACGCCGACGCCTACTTGCAGCACGTCGGGAGCGCCAGGCGGGCCTACGAGGCGCACGACGGCCGCAAAGTGGTGGTCCGCTACGAGGACTTGAGGGCAGACACTTTAGGGACGATGAAGCGTATGTACGGCGAGCTAAGGGTCTCTGTAGACGAGGCCGAGCTCGCGCTCTCGGTCGAGAAGCACTCCTGGGAGAACATCCCTGAGGAGGAGAAGGGGCAGGGCAAGTTCTACCGCAAGGCAACGCCGCAGGGGTGGCGCGATGACCTTACGGCCCACCAGGTGAGGACCGTCGAGCGGATAACGGCGCCGCTTCTGGAGGAGTTCTACCCTACGGGACCCGCGGAGCAGCAATTATGAGCGCACCGCGGGATAGAGCACTCCAGAACGGGCGCGGCGTACTCCGGTCCTTACGCTCGGGTCCGGCGCGCCTGGGACCTGCCTTCGACCGGCTCAGGGCCCGCCTGAGGGCGCCCGTCGGAACATCCTACCAGGGGGTGCCCGTTTTTTTCGTTGTCGGGCTCGCGAAGTCGGGCACCACGTGGTTGATGAAGACCCTCGACGCCCATCCCGAAGTACTCTGCAAGGGCGAGGGCAGATTCTTCGGCGAGGAGTACAGGCGGGAAGTCCTCGCCCAGACACAGACCAAACAGCAGCCAAGCTCGCTGTACAACGCGCTGCTCGGCTCCGAGTACCTCAGGCTCTGGATCGAACGTTCCGTGTGGAGCCGCGATGGAGATCCCGACGAGCATATTAGAGACCTCGTCAGGCTGGCCACGGATTACTTCCTTACCACCGAGCTCTCCAAGAGCGGCAAGAAGGTGGTTGGAGACAAGACACCCCTGCTCGGCCCGAAGTTCGTCGAGGAGATACACGAGATCTACCCTGAAGCGAGGGTGATTCACATAATTAGGGACGGCAGGGACCAGGCTGTCTCCTTCATCCACCAGCAGGGCAACCGCGCCAAACGGGGCCGTACGCACAGGCTCTCGCCCGAGGAGTTGGCCAGGAGCGAGGCCTACCGCAGGAGCCCCCAAGAGCTCGCTGAGACCGGCGAAGGGATGTTCGCCGAGAAGACGCTCAGGAAAGCCGCCGAGAACTGGG
>JBPCIR010000196.1:0-4691 GCA_051006095.1 Rubrobacter sp.
GGAAGGCCAGGTGTGGGAATTCGTGCGCGGCATCCTCTTGGATCCCGCAGAGCTTCGCTCTGACCTGGACTTGGCCATTGAGCTGGAGAAGGAAGGACGATACGGCGATCCCGAAGCGGAGGCAAAACACTGGTTGGAGAAGCTCTCGGAGATCGATGAGGAGCGACGTGGGTTCCTACGACTTGCTGCCAAGGGCCGTATCACAGACGAGGAACTGGACGAGGAGTTAGCGGCTTTGGATGAAACGCGCCGGACGGCAGAGCGGGAGCTCAAGGATCTGCGACAGCACAAGGAACGCGTGGAACAGATGGAGCAAGATAGAGATGCAGTACTGGAACACTACGTATCCCAAGCGTCGGAGGTCCTGGACTCCCGCACCCCAGAAGAGCGCAACCATCTCTACAAGATGCTCAGGCTCAAGGTCTGGTTAGCCAAGAGCGGGGATTTAGAGATAGAAATGGCCGGCGTGCCGGTAGTTGGGTTGGACGAGATTTCTTCCATAACGCAGGGTACATCTCTTTGAAGTCGGTTTCGGACCACTCTTTCAACATCAGCTCCATCTCCTCTCCTGAGAGATTCTCACCGAACCTTGTCGAGCCCTTGCAGGCAAGCGCTTTGGCGAGGTCTTCGCCGCCGGCGAGCGCGTGGAGCGCAGCGAGCAGTGCGATCTCGGGGTCCGTGACGGTCTCGGGGACGGCAGAGATCCGCACGGCACCATCTCCGAAAGGCTCGAACCGGAATCCGAGGGCTTGCATCTCAACCTCGAAGTTCCACACTTCGGGCGCGAGGTCCTCGGGCAGCCTGGCGACGACGGGGCTCGGAAGCGGGACGGCCTCAGCCCTCGGGTTCTTGGAGAGCCGCTCGTACAGGATGCGCTCGTGCGCCCCGTGCTGGTCGAGGATGATGAGCTCCTCACCCTCCTGGGCAACGATGCACCTTCCGGCGAACTGCCCGATGAGCGTCAGCCCGGCACCACCCTCCTCGGGCGGCGTGCCGCCACCCATCTCCCGTTCCTGGGCCAGGGCCGACCTGATGGTCCCGACCACGAGCGGGTAGGCCGAGCGCCCACCGCGCAACCGCACGGCGCTCTTGGCCGGATGCACGTTGACGTCCACCTCGCCGGGCCCGAGCTCGAGCCGCAAGAACGCCGCGGGATGCCGTCCCTTTGGTAGCAGGTCCGCGTACGCTTTGGCGACCGCGGGGGCGAAGGAGTCAGCCTCAACGACCCTGCCGTTCACGGCGACGTGCAGGTAGCGGCGGGTCGGGAAGCTTATGGCGATCGGGCTGACGAAACCCCACACCACGGGGTCCTCGAGCGCCACGAGACTCCGGGCGAGCGAGAGGCCGTGGACCTGTGAGATGCGCTCCCTGAGGTCGGCCGCCGCCGGGAACGCCAGGGAGCGCCGCCCGTCCGAACGGAGGAAGAACCCGACCTCGGGACGGCTCAGTGCTAGCGACTCGACCACCGTCGCTACAGCGTTCGCCTCGGCCCGCACCGTGCCGAGGAAACCCCTGCGCACCGGCAGGTTCAGGAAAAGGTCGCGTGCCTCAACCGTCGTGCCAGGGGGATGGGCCGCGGTCGCTGCCTCCACCACCTCCCCGGCGAAGACCCGTACGCGGGCGCCGAGGGGATCTTCCGTGCCGCATCTTCGGGTCGTGAGCGTCATGGAGGAGACGGCGCCGATGGCGTGCAGGGCCTCGCCGCGGAAGCCCAAAGAGACTACGCTGGCGAGGTCGTCGGCCGTACGGATCTTGCTCGTCGCGTGCTCAGTGACCGCGCGCCCCGCGTCCTCGGGCGACATCCCCGAGCCGTCGTCGCTGACCCGGATCAGGGCCACCCCACCGTCCTCGATCTCGACCTCGACTCTGCCAGCCCCCGCGTCGAGAGAGTTCTCGATCAACTCCTTGACGGCAGACGCCGGACGCTCGATGACCTCCCCGGCGGCGATCCTGTGCGCCACCTCAGGAGACAGCACGCGGACCCGTCCGGCGTAGTCGGCGGCCTCTTCATAGACCAGCGTAGGAAAGATCCTCACCCGATCTCACCCTGCAAAGTCTTTGACACCTTCGGCTTCGAGGCGGGTGAGGATCTCACCGGCACGGTCCGTGACCTGGGGCGGCAGCCCGGCGAGCTTCGCGACGTGGACGCCGTAGGATGAAGACTCCGCGCCGGCCTCTATCCTGTGCAGGAACACGATCTCACCCCCCACCTCCTCGACGCTGGCCTTGTAGTTTCGGCAGCCTGGCAACATCTCCACGAGCCGCGTCAGCTCGTGGTAGTGGGTGGCGAAGAGCGTGAGAGCCTGCACGTCGTCGTGCAGATACTCGGCGATTGCCCAGGCGAGGCTCATCCCGTCGTAGGTCGAGGTGCCGCGTCCTACCTCATCGAGGATGACCAGCGAGCGCTCTGTCGCGCTGTTCAAAATACTCGCCGCTTCTGTCATCTCCACCATGAAGGTAGACTCACCGCTCGCGAGCCTGTCCTCGGCCCCTACCCGCGTGAAGATGCGGTCGATGACCCCCAGAGAGGCCTCGTCGGCGGGGACGTAGGAGCCGGTCTGGGCGAGCAGGGCGATGAGGGCCACCTGCCTGAGGAAGACGGACTTACCCGCCATATTGGGGCCTGTGATGATCTGTAGCCGCGAGTCCCCGTTCACCTCGGAGTCGTTGGGGACAAAAGGCATCTCGAGGTTGTGCTCGACGACGGGATGTCGTCCACCGGAGATGCGGATGCCCCGGCCTTCAGCGACCTCGGGGCGGCAGTAGCGCAGCTCGGTCGCAGCGGCGGCGAAGGAGGAGATCACGTCGATGACGGCGATGGCGCGTGAGACTTTCTGCAGTTCGGGCGCGGCCTCCTTGACGGCGGCGCGTATCTCGGCGAGGATGCCGCGCTCGATGCGTTCGACCTCGTCGCGAGCCCCGAGCATCCGCGATTCGTGCTCCTTTAGCTCCACCGTTACGTAGCGGGCGTTGTGCTTGAGCGCCTTGCGGTGTTGGTAGCGTTCGGGGACCGCACTCGTCTCCTTGCCAGCAACCTCGATAAAGTACCCTTCGCCATCCCTGTAGCCTACCTTCAGGGTCTTCAGGCCCGACTTCAGCCGTTCCTCGGCCTCGAAGCGCGTCAGCCACTCGTGGGCGCCGTCCCTGAACTCGCGCGCCTCGTCGAGCTCCCCCGAGTAGCCCTGGCGTATGATCTCACCGCTCTCCTCGGAGATCGCAGCGGCGACGAGCTCCCTTACCCCCGGCGGCTCTTCCATCGCCCCAAGCACCCGCGAGAGCAGAGAGGAGTCCTGCGACGCTGGTTCGAGCGTCTCCCTGAGAGGCCCGATCTCCTCCAGCGCGCCCTTGAGCGAGAGCAGGTCGTTGGGCGAGGCCGAGAGCCTGACGATGCGTGTGGCGATGCGCTCCACGTCGGGGATGCGTCCCAGATGTTCGCGCACTTCTTCACGCAGCATGTAGTCTCCTGCGAGCACGTCGACGGCCCCGAGACGTTGCCTGATGCGGTCGACCTCCAACAGGGGACGCTCCAGCCAGCGCCGTTGCGCGCGACGGCCCATCGGCGTGCGGGTACGGTCTATAGTCTCGACCAGATCGTCCAGGCCAAGGTTACGCCTCGTCGCGGCGTCGAGGACCATCCCCGCGCCGGGGTCGTAAAGACGGAACGTCACCACCTGCTCCGGCGGACTGCCGCCTCGCATGGAGGCGAGGTACTGGATCAAAGCCCCAGCGGCGCCGGCGAGCGCCGGGCGCCCATCGAGGCCGTATCCCTTGAGCCCCGAGACCCCGAAGTGCCTCTTCAGCGCCTGCTCCCCAGCGGAAGGCTCGAACGTCCAGCGCGGGGCCGAGCTTACGGCGGCGCGCACCTTCGGCAGGGTCTCGGCCGCTGTCCGTTCGGGCACGACGATCTCACGCGGCGACCACCGCTCCAGCTCGGCGGGGAGCTGCTCCTCAGAGACCTCGGTGCCCGTGAACTCCCCTGTCGAAGCCTCGACGACGGCTATACCGGCCCGGCCGTCCCTGACGACGAACGCGGCCAGGTAATTGGCCTGGCCCGCGGAGAGGACGTTGTCCTCTATAACGGTGCCGGGCGTCAGAGTACGGGTTACCTCACGCGTGAACTGCTTGGGTTTCGTCGGGTGCTGCCGCTGCTCGGCGACGGCGACGGAGTAACCTTTTCTGAGGAGGGTGGCGAGATGCTCCTGAAGGGCGTGTCCCGGGACCCCGGCCAGCGGGACGCGGCCCTCGCCGGCCGCCTCGCGGCTCGTCAGCCGGATCGAGAGCGCCTGCGAGATCCTCTTCGCGTCCTCCTCGAAGGTCTCGAAGAACGTCCCAACCTGGTAGAAGAGGATCGTCTCCGGCGGAAGTTGCGCCTTCAGCTCCGCGTAACGTCCAAGCATAAGGCTATTCTACGGCCAGTACCCCGCTACGTCAGCCCCGAAAACGTAAGCAGGTCCAGGATCACAAGACGGCTGTCACCGCTGTACGCGGGGCTCCAAAACAGATAACGTTCCAGCAGACTGCAATGTGGAGAGGAGTGCGAGTGAGTCCGAAGCCTGTGATCCTGGACGTAGACCCCGGCCACGACGACGCCGTTGCCATGATGCTGGCCTGCGGCCACCCGGACCTTGACCTGCTCGCCGTCACGACCGTCGCCGGCAACGTCACCATCGAGAAGACCACGCACAACGCCC
>JBPCIR010000197.1:0-7511 GCA_051006095.1 Rubrobacter sp.
GAAGAACAGCGCGACGGAGAGCAGGCGCAGGCCGCCTGTGAGCAGGCGTGAAGTAAGGAGCGTTCTCAGGAGCCGAACGCGGAGCAGATCGAAGCTTGGATATTGGTAGGGGGCGTCCCGCTCCTTACGGGAGAAAAGGGCCAGCGGTAAGAAGGCGAGCACCACCGCGGCGGCCGCGCCGTAGAGGTAGAGCCAGAGCGGAATCGGGATGTCGTAGGTCGGCCCGAAGCCGTGGGCCAGCGCCGGACGTGCGCCTGTCAGGATGAGTGAGAACGCGAGCGCGGCAACTGCGGCGCGGCGAGCCTTCATGCCGACTACCGCGGGCGCACCTGGAGCACGCCGAGCTCCCTCTCGGACTCGTGGTCTTCGATCTCGAAGCGTCCCGTGAGATCCGCCCTGAAGCGGAGCCTGGCCTTCTGTCCTGGCCCGACCTCTTGCTCCACGTCGTAGCCATGCAAGTGCAACTCCATCGGCTCATCGGAACTAACCCGGAGCGTCACCCGGTCACCTTCCTTGACGGAGATCCCTGCGGGGCTCATCTCGCCACCCTCGACGGAGACGGCTATCGTCCTGTCGCGCGGCACGCCGGCCTGGGGGTCGGGGCGCAGCAGGAAGAACAGCCCACCCAGGATGAGTACGATCACCGCGATCAGGATTAGGCTCCTGGCCAATCTGCCTCCGTTCTAGGTGGCGCCGAGTCCTTGTCTTCGTCACGATCCCGGCTCGACTGTAGCGGGAATGTCCGACGTCAACGTTTCTCACGCCGCCGGGTCACGTACCTCATGAGGCCGTCTGTGAGCATAGTGTAGGCGCCGGCCAGACTGTAGCGCTCCGACTGCGTGATGTCGGAACCCTCGGCGAGCATCTCGGCGTCTCCCTTCGCTTTCAGCTGGTCGGAGATCTCCTCCCGCCCGGCCCCATCGTCCATGTGCCCCTCGACGAACAGCAACCAGTCCTGGAGGCGCTGCTCGAGCTCGCCGAGATGCCGCCCCACGTCCTCGAAGCTCCCGAAGTGCGTGGGCCAGAGGCTGGCAGGGGCTATCTGCCTCATGTAGTTTATGCTCCGTACCCACGCCTCGAGGTCGATCTCGGGCGGCGGCGTTGGCGGGCGGATGTAGGACTGGCCCGGCAGCCTGATGCCGGCCACGTCACCGGTAAAGAGCGCGCCCGAGCCAGGCTCCAGGTAGGCGAGGTGATGGTAGGCGTGACCCGGCGTATCGTGGGCGACGAGCACGCTGCCTGCGGCCTCCGTCTCCTCTCCGTCCTTCAGGATTTTGATCCTGTCCTCGGGCACGGGGCGCGCCTCGCCCCAGAGCTCTTCCATCCTCTCGCCGTAGATGCGCGTGGCGCTCTTTACGAGCTTCGAAGGGTCGGCGAGGTGCGGGTAACCGACCTCGTGCACGTAGAAGGTCGCGTCGGGCAGAACCTCAGAGAGATGTCCCGAGGCGCCGGCGTGGTCGAGATGTACGTGTGTCACGAAAACCTGCCGCACGTCTTCATAGGTGACGCCACTATCCTTCAGACCAGCGGTGAGCCTATCGAGGCAGGTAGTCGGGCCGGTCTCGACGAGGGCGGCAGAGGCTCCGTCCTCGCCGAGCAGGAGGAACGAGGCTATGACCTGCCCGGTATCCATGAAGTCAAGGTCTATTATCACTATCTTCATCTATCGCCCTCCGGGCCGTGGCTCCCAGCGGAGATTATACAGACCCTCTTTGTTAGACTTCCGGCGCGCATCGAAAAAGGAAAGGACCTGTTTTGGATCTCAACCTCATGCGGGAGCTATCCGTCAAGACGGATACAAAGATCGTCCTGCTGATTTTGGACGGCCTGGGAGGGCTGCCTATGGACCCATCCGGCCAGACGGAGCTCGAGGCCGCGGACACCCCAAACCTCGACGCCCTCGCCGCGCGGTCTGACCTCGGGCTCTCGCGTCCCGTCGCAGCAGGGGTGAGCCCGGGTAGCGGCCCCGGCCACCTCGGCCTCTTCGGATACGACCCTTTGCGCTTCCAGGTCGGACGCGGCGTCCTGAGTGCCCTAGGCGTCGGCTTCGACCTCGGCGAGAACGACCTGGCGACCCGCGTAAACTTCGCGACCAGGGACGAATCGGGCAGGATCTCGGACAGGAGGGCGGGCCGCATCCCCTCGGAGAAGGGCGAGGAGCTAGTCGCGCTCTTGAACGAGAACCTGAACTTCGACGGCGTCGAGGTCTTCGTGATGCCCGAGAAGGAGTACAGGGCCGTCGCCGTCTTCAGGGGCGAGGGACTCTCCGACGCCCTTGCCGACTCAGACCCCCAGCGAACAGGCCTCGAACCGCTCCCCGTCGAGCCGGCGGACGGGTCACAGGAGGCCAAAAAGAGCGCCAGGATCGCAGAGTCCTTCGTCGAACAGGCGAACGAGATCCTGGCTGACCAGCACCCCGCGAACACCGTCCTAGTGCGCGGCTTCGGGATGCACCCTGCTCTACCCTCGTTCGACGAGATCTACGATCTCGACGCCGCCGCCATCGCGGGCTACCCGATGTACAAGGGCCTAGCCCGCCTCGCCGGGATGCAGCTACTCAAGGAGAGTGAGGGCATCGTCGGAGAGTTCGAGACCCTTGAGGCGAACTGGGAAGATCACGACTTCTTCTTCATTCACGTCAAACCAACAGACGCCGCAGGCGAGGACGGTGACTTCGAAAGGAAGGCCTCCGTGATCGAGGAGGTAGACGCCCTGATACCGATGCTGCTCGACCTCGGCCCCGACGCCCTCGCCATCACGGGCGACCACGCGACGCCGGCGAAGATGAAGAGCCACTCCTGGCACGGGGTACCGTTCTTGCTCACCTCACCCTACACCCTTCCGACAGCAGGCAGCTTCGGCGAGCGCTCTTGCGCGGGCGGCTCGCTCGGCGTATTCCAGGCAGAGGAGATAATGGGCTACCTCATGGGTCACGCCCTGAAGCTCAATCGCTTTGGCGCATGAGAGCACGCTCTTTGGCAGCGTGCTAAGGAGCGAGGAACTCGCGACGCTAGAGCGGGAGATTATCTCCTGCCGCCGCTGTCCGCGCCTCGTCGCCTGGCGCGAGGAGGTCGCCAGGGAGAAGAGGGCTGCTTTCGAGGATGAGGTCTACTGGGGGCGTCCCGTCCCTGGCTTCGGCGACCCTGAGGCTGGCATCGTGGTCTTCGGCCTCGCCCCCGCCGCCCATGGGGCGAATAGAACCGGACGCGTCTTCACCGGCGACCGCTCCGGCGACTTTCTCTTCGCAGCGCTCCACCGCACGGGTTTTGCCAACAAACCGGTCTCACGGAGCAAGGACGACGGGCTACGACTCTCGGGACTCTGGATCTCGGCCGCCGTCCGATGCGCCCCGCCCCAGAACAAGCCAACCCCAGACGAACGCGACGCCTGCCTTCCTTACGCCGCCCGCGAACTGGAGGTGCTCGACGCGAAGGTCGTCGTCTGCCTCGGCGCTTTCGCCTGGGACGCCGCCCTGCGGATGCTGGGAATGAGGCCGAAGCCGAAGTTCGCCCACGGCGCCGAGTGTAGAGCCGGCCCGTTCGATCTCATCGGTTGCTACCACCCATCGCAGCAGAATACCTTCACCGGCGTCCTCACCCCCGAGATGCTCGACACCGTCCTGTTGCGGGCGAGGGCTCTGTCCAGGGGAACGAAGGAAGGCGACGGTTCCGTCAGATAGAATGGATGCTCGTGGGTTCCTTTGATACCGAAAGAGGTCGTGCGATGTTGCCGGCGGCGATGCTGCTACTCATCGTGCTGCTCTTGGTCGGGGCCTGCTCCGAGGAGAATACGGATCCCGACAAAGGAAACAAACCTCCCAAGGAGAAGACGGGGGTCACGGAAGAGACGACGTCCTCTCCGACTACCGCTCTCGAGACGACAGGGGGATCGTCGCCTCCGGAGATAACCCTCGGCGACGACCCAGGTGGGCCCGAAGTCGCGATCCGGCTTGAAGGGGATCCCAGGACGACGTTCTCCGGCCTCTGCTCGGTGGGAGAAGAGCAGATCGTACTGAGCGGTCGGGTACCCAAACGCTTCGATTTCGACTTGAAAGGACGGCAACTTTCGTGTCGCATCGAGAAACGGGACGAGAGCACCGGCGACCTAAAGGTCGTCCTGATCGCGGGCGAAACCACCAGATCCGTCCAGCAGACGAACTCGCCCGGTAGCATCATAAACGTCTCGTATAAAGAGTAGGTATCAGGCCTCATACCATGTCCGGGAGCACGCCATCGCCCACTGGCCTACTACCCCTGGATTCCCGCTTTCGCGGGAATGACGCGCGGGAGGGCGTCCCGTTCGTGCCCGCGGCCCGAACGCTGGTCCGTCCAAACGGACTCGATGTCAGCCAGAACCTGATGCCTGTAGCCTGAAACCTTGAGACGAAGGGAGACACTTTGAACCGCGAAGAATCCTGGGAGCTTATGTGCGCTTGGACCGAGAGCGACTCCCTACGCAAGCACATGCTCGCCGTCGAGGCGGCCATGCGGGCCTATGCCTGCCGTTTTGGCGAGGACGAGGAGAAGTGGGGCATAACAGGCCTCCTGCACGACATGGACTACGAGAGACACCCGACGCCGGAGGAGCATCCTATGGTCGGTGTCAGGGAGCTTGAGAGCATGGGCTACCCCGACGACGTCCTCCACGCCATAAAGGGGCACGCCGACTACCTCGACGTGCCCCGCGACACCCTCATGGCCAAGACGCTCTACGCCGTCGACGAGCTCTCCGGCTTTATCGTGGCCTGCGCCCTCATGCGTCCCGAAGGCTTGGAGAACATGAAGGCCAGGAGCGTTCGCAAGAAGATGAAGCAGAAGTCCTTCGCTGCGGCCGTGAACAGGGACGACATCGTAAGGGGCGCCGATGAGCTCGACGTTGACCTCGACGAACACATAGAGTTCGTGGCCGAAGCTCTCAGGGAACGGTCGGACGAGCTCGGTTTCGCGTCGCGGGAGGCCTGAAGAGTCAAGGCACGCCCTTTGCTAGGATAGGCGGGCTGGAGAAGAGAGGAGCGGCGCTTTGGTCAGGGTGATGGTCGTCTTCGGGGGCCGCAGCGGGGAGCACGAGGTATCCCTGGCCTCCGCGCGGGCCATAACACGGGCGCTCGAGGGCAGCGGCCGTTACGAAGTCGTGCCCGTCGGCATAACCAGGGAGGGGCGTTGGATCTCCTCAGGAGAACCCATGCGCGAGCTGGAGTCCAAAAGCGGCTACCTGCCCGACGGGTCAGACCTGGAGGTCTCGGGGCCACCGGCCACGACAGCGGAGAAACTACCAGCTGGCCTCGCTTCCGTGGACGTAGTCTTCCCCGTACTGCACGGTCCATACGGCGAGGACGGCACCATACAGGGGATGCTCGAGCTCGCCGGCGTCCCCTACGTCGGAAGCGGGGTCCTTGGGAGCGCCGCTGCCATGGACAAGCCGACCATGAAGAAGATCTTCGCCCACCACGACCTCCCTCAGGTCAGGTGGGTCGCCATGACCAGCAAGCAGTGGGAGAAGAACAGGGAGGCCTGGATAGAGGAGGTCGAAAACTCCCTCGGATACCCATGCTTCGTGAAGCCCGCGAACCTCGGCTCGAGCGTCGGTATCGGCAAAGCCGAAAACGCAGCAGAGTTGGGTGATGCCATCGACACGGCTTCGAACTTCGACCGGCGCATCATCGTCGAGGAGGGCGTGGACGCCCGCGAGATCGAGGTCTCCGTCCTGGGCAACGAGGACCCCGAGGTCTCCGTCCCCGGTGAGATCGTTATCAAGAAGGACGGCTTCTACAATTACGAGGCGAAGTACGTCGATGGCGGCATGGAGCTCATAGTCCCTGCCGCCATCGAGGACGAGACTACTCAAGAGATAAGGCGCATCGCCAGCACTGCCTACGAGGCCATAGACGCGGCCGGCATGGCGCGCGTCGACTTCTTCCTCGAACGCGAAACGGACCGGCTGCTACTCAACGAGATCAACACCATCCCCGGCTTCACCCCGACGAGCGTCTACGCCGAACTGTGGGCTGCCAGCGGCATTCCCTACGAAGAGCTGCTCGACCGCCTCGTACAACTCGCCCTCGAACGCCACCAATAGGGCCGTTCGCGAACCGCCCCTACTGTGCTCTACCCGCCTTGCAGCCTGAGGCAGAGAATACTTTAATGGCTGAATGCTCTTTGCTTTGCTTCAAGAAACGACGGCCGACCTCGCCGATGATGCCAGGAAGGTCGCCGAAGGCGTGGCCGAAGAGCCCCTGGCCATCTTCGAGGGGCTAAGGGAGTTTCTGCAGGAACTCCATAAGTATGTCCTCGGCCCTGACTTCGTTGGCAACGTCCTTGCATCCGTACTCGTCGTCTTCCTCGGGGTCCTCGTCTTCCGCATCCTGACCCGTGGCGTGCCGCGGATTTTGCAGTGGCGGCGGAGCAACAGGGAATCGCTCCTTGACGAGGAGGCCGTGGCCCGCGTCAAGCGCCAGGACACCGCGATCACCTTGATGCGCAACGCGCTCCGTTACGTCGTCTTTATCATCGTGGTGCTCGTGATCCTTAGCATCTTCTTTCGTAACCCGCTGCCGGCCGCGGCGGGGACCACCATCATCGCCGCCATTATCGGTTTCGGGGCGCAGAGCTTTTTGCGCGACGTGATCGCCGGTTTCTCGATCGTCTTCGAGGGACAGTACAGCGTCGGAGACTTCGTCCTCATAAAGCCGCAGGACGCCTCTGGGGTCGTCGAAGAGCTGGGGCTCAGGATGACCAAGATCCGGTCCCTCTCAGGTGAGGTGATCTACATCCCCAACGGCACGATGCAGGGCGTCGTCAACTACATCTCGGGCCAGCAGCGGTTCAACGTGGAGGTGCAGGTCTCTGATGCGGAGGCAGCCTCGAGGGTAGAGAACGCGCTCGGCGAGGCTTCGGAACTTTACCTGAGTCCACCGCGCCTCGTCGAGCGAACCGAGACCGACGGACGCGTAAGGATGCGTGTCGTCGCCGGTGTCCTGCCCTCGATGGCCTGGCTCGTCGAGGAGAACCTGACGGGGCGTATAAAGGCAGCCGCCGGCGAGGACTCCCTGGCCGCGGAACCCCTGATCTACAAGGTGGACCAGGCGAACCTGCGGAGGATAAGATCCCTCCTCCCCCAGGAGGCCGAGAGGAACCTTCCCCGCCAGGCAGATAAGAAGCTTTAGGAAGGTTTCAGGCTACAGGACTCCTGGTCGCCACCTTCGTTCGTGTCCGAGACTTCCCCGAACGGCCACGAAAGGGCCTGGACTGCGATAGAAGATGCAGTCTACCTGAAGCCTAATTCCCCGGTTGCCAGTCGCTACGCAGGTGCCCGTTGGTCTGGGCCTTCTCGCGGGTCTGCCGCTCGCGCTCGAGCCTCTCGGCGGCCGCGCCAAGGAGCTCCTTGACCTTCTGCAGGCGTTCCAGCTCCGAGGTGAGCTCCAGGATCTGCTGTCTGACCTCGGGCTCGAACTCTACCCGGCCTGCGATCGCGAACGAGAGGTTCCTGTAGGGCGGCTCTATCTCGATCCCGAC
>JBPCIR010000198.1:0-4234 GCA_051006095.1 Rubrobacter sp.
CCCCTCACCCGGGGCGAAGTCTTTGAGCCGCGCGCTCTCGAACATAGAGTCCGCGCTCCCTACGTCCCGCCGCGTTCGGCGGAACGAGCCGTCCGCCATTGCGGCGATTCCTCGGAGAGCTGCATGAGTTCGATCTCGTTTCCGTCAGGATCGCGCGTCCACGCCTGCCAGTTGCCGTCGCGGCCGACCGCAGGCTCGCGGTCTATGGGCGCGCCGTTCTCGCGCAGGTGCTCGACGGCCGCGTGCAGGTCATCGGTCAGCAAACAGATGTGCATGAAGCTCTGCGTCCTGTCCGGGTCGGGTGACGGTCCGCCGGGGAAGACCTCTATAAAGCGGTCGCCAGAGACGTGAAGGTACACGAGCATCAGCGAGCCGTCGTCACGATGAAGCCGGAAAGCCTCCTCTATGCCGAGCATCCTGTAGAAGCCGATGGTCTCATCTACGTCTTGTGCCGCGAAGGCCGGGTGCCCGAGGTCGGTGATCATGCATTCAGCTCCTTTCGATGCAGCAGGCGGGTGATGTCTTCGGCGAAGCGGACTTCGGAGTCGTCAGCGGGTTCGTACCCGATAACCTTCCTGGCGTTGGTGATACTCCAGAACTTTCTGGCGTTGTCCGAGACGCCGTAGAAGATGTGGAAGGGGACGCCGTGTTCGTCTTCTATGCCTGGCGTCTCTACGGACTTGCAGAAGAGCTGCTGCATGTCGCGCTCGCTGATATAGCCTGCGAGCTCGCGGACGTAGCGTTCGGGTGGCTCGTTCTCGAACAGGCTCGCGTCGATCTCGCGCGGCACGACTATCCGGACCTGGACTACCTCGAGCTTTCTTCCCAGGCTACCGCAAGCGTAGAGGAAGCCGAGCGGCTCGTAGGCAGCCTTGGCCCAGCCGTAGAAGCTGTCCGGTCGCGGGTAGTCCTCGGGGCCGACGCGGTCTCTCAGTCCGGCGTAGTAAGGTCGCTCGTACCACTTCGCGGCCTGGTTGGTACTCGCCGCGACCACCCGCCCCACGCCATGCTCCAGCGCGAGCCGGTAGACGCGCTGCATCATGTCCACGTTGCGCCGCTCACCCCTGTAGAGCGTCTCGGGGTCGTCGCCTTCAGGCTTGAAGTGCCCGCAATGGACCACCGCGTCCACGTCCGAGAACAAGGGTTCCAACGTGGAGTCTTCGTCCGAGAGCAGATCAAAAGCTTCGACCCCTTCGACGCCTTTGCCCGAGGCGTCCACCTCCCTTGCGTCGATGAGCCTCAGATCGTAGCGCTCCCTGAACGCCGGCAGGAGCTGGCCCGCTATATAGCCTGTGGCGCCGGTCAGGAGGACGCGCCGGCGCCCTCGTGTATGCGCATCGCCCGTTTCGTAGATGGCCAAGAGTCTCCTCCCAGGTCGGGGTCTGTGCCCCTTATCTACTCATAATCGCCGGCTTCGTGCACCGCTGGCCGCTGTCAGGGGCCGTACCGACCGGTGTAGAATACCCTTGCTGAGAAGCGAGGGGATAGGGAGATGGGGAGTGGATGCCTACCCGATCAAGTTGAGTTACCACGTGCGCGACTATTACTTCGGGGAACGTTTGATCCCCGAGATGCTCGGCAAGAGGGACGCGCCAGAAGGCGTGGTGGCGGAGACCTGGGAGATCAGCGACTACCGTGAGACGGTAGGGACGGTCACCAACGGTCCTTACGCGGGGCGCACGCTCCACGAACTCGTCGAAGAGTTCCCTGATGAGCTGGTGGAGGAGGGTTGGCGTGGGCCGCATTTCCCGCTCCTGATCAAATTCCTCGACGCCTCCAACAGGCTGCCCGTCCACCTGCACGCCGACGACGCAACCGCTATGGAGAAGCACGGCGAACCCCACGGCAAGACGGAGGCGTGGCACATCCTGTGGGCGGCCGACAATGCCAGGATACTCGCCGGGGTCGAGAATGACCTCTCGCGAGAGGAGCTCATCGCGGCGTTCAAAGCCGAGGACTTCGAAGCCGTCATGCCGCAACACCAAATCCGGGCCGGCGACACCGTTTACGTGCCTGGCGGTATCCTGCACACCTTCGGGCCTGGCACCCTGATCCTGGAGGTCCAGCAGACCTCGGACCTGGGCCAGTTCGTCATGCCCTTCGACCTCTACGGCAACCGCCTGGACGAGGAGGAATGGGACGCGAACATAGCAGCCACCCTCGACGAGCTGAAGACGGACTTCCTGCCCCGTCCGAACCCTGGACTCGTGCTCGAGGACGGCACCAACAGGCGCGTCCTGTGCTGCGTCGGACCGCACTTCGCCCTCGAACGCTGGACGCTCGGGGAGACCCACACGGAACCTTCGCACCCGCGGCGCTTTGTCACGCTCTCGAACGTCGGCGAAGGGCCGGTGGAGCTAGAGTTCGAGAATGGTTCCGAGACGCTCGGGCGCGCCGAGAGCTGCGTCTTGCCAGCCGCGATAGGAGAAGTGAGGGTGGTTCCACCTGGAACTGGGGAGGCCAGCCTGGTGGCGTGCTACGTCCCCGACCTCGAACGCGACGTCATAGGGCCCCTGCGAGAGGCCGGGTACTCGGACGAGGAGATACGGGCTCTTGGTGAGGTAGGAATCTGGCCGGTGGAGCACTAGAGACAGGGTCGGGAGGACGTTTTGGGGAAGATAGTCGCGTTGGGTGAGGTCGTCTCGGACATCTACAGGGGAGAGGAGATCTCCGCGGTCGAGCTCGGGTTCGTGGCCAGGCCTGGGGGCGCACCGGCAAACGTCGCTGTAGCAGCTCGCCGCCTCGGCTCTGAGGCCGCCTTCGTTGGCAGCGTCGGCGAGGATCTCTTCGGAGATTTCATCCTGCGGGCCCTCGACTCCGAAGGCGTGGATACATCCGGAGTCGGCCGCCAGAGTCCGCCGACCCGCACCTCCCTGGCCTTCGTAGAGATAGGCGCTGACGGGGACCGCGAGTTCACCTTCTACCGGTCCACTCCTGCCGCCGATGAGCTGCTCTCGCCCGAGGACGTTACGGAGGATCTCGTCTCCGGAGCGTCTTTCGTGAACTTCGGCAGCATCCCCCTCATCCGCGAGCCCGTCCGCTCGGCGACGCACCGCATCGCGGAGCTCGCGCGCAGGCTCGAGGTCCCCGTGGCCTTCGACGTCAACTTCCGCGAGCACCTGTGGGAGAGCGCCGAGGCTGCAAGGGAAGCCGTTGACCCGCTCCTCGACCTCTCCACAATCGTCAAGCTTGGCGACGACGAGCTCTCGCCCTTGCTCGGCACCAATGACGTCGAGGAGGCTGCTGGGATGCTGTTGGATCGCGGGGTCTCCCTGGTGCTGGTAAGCAAGGGTCCCGAAGGCGCAATCTACGCTACCAGCGAGTTCAGCGGTGAAGTGCCCACGTTCGATGTCGGTGAGATCGTGGACGCCACCGGTGCCGGAGACGCTTTCCTCGCCGCCGCTCTCGTCCACCTCTCGGACGAACCCCTGGAAGAAGACCGGGTGCGCGAAGCGACCCTGATGGGCTGCGCCGCCGGAGCCCTAGCCTGCACCGACTACGGCGCCATGCGCGCCCTGCCGACGAAGGAAGACCTGGAGCGTTTCATGGAGACCAATCAAACCTGAAACCTGAAACCGCGGGTTGCTTGTAGGGGCGGTTCGCGAACGTCCCGCATACCAACCTCTCTAACGCCGCACCCGACTGACCTCGACGGGCACATCCACGAGCTCGGCGAGCTGCCGGGCGAGCGGCTCGAGCGAAGGCAGCTCCGTGGCTGCGTGTCCGGCGTCGATCACGGTCAGGCCGAGCGACTCAGCGAGCAAAGCGTCGTGGTAGTCGACGTCACCTGTCACGTAGGCATGCGCGCCCGAAGCTGATACTTCGGGGATAAAGGAACCGCCAGATCCCCCAAGGACGGCGACGGTCTCGATCCGCTGTCCCTGGTCCGCGACGAGACGTGAAGGAAAACCCAAAGAGCCCGAGACGTGTTCGCGCAACTCCTCAGCAGTGAGCCGCTCCGGCAGGTTCCCGAGCCTTCCGTAGCCGCAGCCCTCGGGAGACCCCTCCACAGGGTAGATGTCCAGCGCCACCTCCTCGTAAGCATGGGCTGCAGTGGCGGCGTCCACGGCACGCCGTAGTGAGTGAGCAGCGACGACGGTCTCGAGACGCACCTCCTGGGTTTTCTCCAACCGGCCCTTCTCGCCGAGGTAGGGATTCGTGTCATCTCCGCCGCGGAAGGTGCCAGTGCCATGCGTCCTGAAAGTGCATTCTGAGTAGTCCCCTATCACACCAG
>JBPCIR010000199.1:0-5111 GCA_051006095.1 Rubrobacter sp.
ATCGAGCGCGAGGAGTTCCTCGAGCCTTCGAGCCGCTTCCTCCAGAGCTACGCCAGCTTCTACAAAGTGTTCAAGCGCAACTCCGAGGACTACCTCAAGAACCTCCAGCTCCCCGTCCGCTCCGACATCTCCAGGATCGCCGGCCTCGTCGTCAACCTGGAGGAGAAGGTAGACCGCATCGAGGAGGTCCTCGAAGATTTCGAGTACGGTTACGCCGAACCTGCCACGGCCGAGTCCGTCAAAGAGCTCGAGACACGGCTCGATCGGGTCGAGGGCAAGCTCGACCGTCTGCTCGCGGCGCTGGAGGACGGGGCCCAGGACGGTGGCGCGCAGGTGGCCGAGACCAACGGGTCGACGGTCGAGATCTCGGCCACAGATGCCGCAAGGCGCAAGGCGCGCGAGATGGGCGTCGAGCTCTCTGAGGTGGTCGGGACAGGGGCCGAAGGCCAGGTCACCGTCGAGGATGTGCGCAAGAAGGGAGAGAGCTAGATGACCGAGACGGCCAATTACGGCGCGGTTCCTACTTCGGGCGACGCCGAGATACCCGCTGACGTAGAGAACTTCTTCGACAAGTACAGCCGCGGGATGAAGATCGTCGTCGAGGGTGCCCAGGCCGACACGGGCCAGACTCCCAAGGAGACGGTCTGGACCAAGAACAAGGCGAAGCTCTACCACTACGCTCCCAATGCCCAGAAGAAGCATCCCGTTCCAATACTCATGGTCTACGCCCTCATCAACCGCCCCTACATACTCGATCTCATGCCTGGCAACAGCTTTATCGAGTACCTGGTCGGCGAGGGATTCGACGTTTACATGCTCGACTGGGGCATCCCCGGCGACGAGGACAAGGACCTCACCTTCGAGAACTACGTCCTGGACTACCTGCCGAGGGCGGTCAAGAAGGTCCTCAGGCACTCGCACTCCGAGGAGTTCACCATGCTAGGCTACTGCATGGGCGGCACGATGAGCGCCATGTACGCCTCCCTGTTCCCCGAGCACCTCAAGAACCTCATCCTCATGACCGCCCCTATGGAGTTCCCCGAGGGCGAGATGGGGCTCTACAGCCTGTTTACGAGCGAGAAGTACATGAACCCTGGCCTGCTCGCCGACGCCTTCGGCAACATACCAGGCGACCTCATCGACACGGGCAATAGGATGCTAAAGCCCGTAACCAACTACGTCGGCACCTACGTCAACATGTGGGAGCGCATCTTCGAGGAGAAGCCGATGGAGACCTGGCTCGCGATGAACAAGTGGGTCAACGACGGGCCTCCCTTCCCAGGCGCGACGTTCAGGCAGTGGATCACCGACTTCTACCAGCAGAACAAGCTTGCCAGGGGCGAGATAGTCCTCCGGGGCCGCCGCGTCGACCTCTCGAACATAGAGGTCCCGCTCCTCAACATCGCCGGCAAGAAGGACCACATCTGCACCCTACCGCAGGCCGAAGCCACGATGAACCTCGTCGGCAGCGAGGACAAGGAGTTCTTCGTCCTCGACGCCGGCCACGTCGGCCTCATGACAGGCCGCGGCGCCAAAAAGGGCCTCTGGCCCAAGGTCGGCGACTGGCTGAGCATCCGCTCGGGCGCGTAAAGCACCCAACATCCAGCATCCCTGAGGGGACGGTCACTGAGACCGTCCCCTCTACGTTATCCGGGCTTCCGCGAGTCATCGTATGACATCAGTCACCCGGAAACCACGACGATCTTCACTACCGGCCGCTGAGGCGCGCCCATACACTCTTCAGTAGAACTTCGAAGGAGCGTCAGAGGAGGTACGATGCAGGACCATGGCGGGCAAGCATGAAGCTTGGAGTGCAGCTCAACAGCTTCGATTGGAGCGGGGGACCGGAGCGGTTCGGTAGAAGCCTCGCGGACATCGGCAAGGTCGCGGAGGAGGCGGGCTTCGACCGCATCGGGGTAGCTGACCACGTCTGGCAGCACCCGATCATGGGCGGCCCAGAGGCGAACGAACCGGAGTGCTACACGACGCTGGCGTTCCTAGCAGCCAACACGGAGCGGATAGGGCTCACGGCGATGGTGTCCGGAGTGCACTTCCGTCATCCTGCCGTCCTCGTAAAGGCCGTCACAACGCTCGACGTGCTCTCCGGCGGGCGTGCCTGCTTCGGCGTCGGTTCGGGCCACTACGAGGAGGAGACGCGCGGGCTCGGGATCCCCTTCCCGCCGCAGAGGGAGCGCTTCGAGATGCTGGAGGAGACGGTCCAGATAGCACTGCGAATGTGGAGCGGCCATCGCGGAGACGAGCGTCCTTTCGAGGGCGAGTACTATGGGCTGGATCGCCCCCTCAACCTCCCGCAAAGCCTGAGTAGACCTCATCCTCCCATAATGATCGCCGGCGACGGAGAGAAGAAGACGTTGCAACTGGTCGCCAGATACGCTGACGCCTGCAGCCTCCGTCCCGGCCCACAGGTGCCGGATAAGCTCGACGTGTTGCGGAGGCATTGTGAGGCCGAGGGCAGGGATTACGACGAGATAGAGAAGACCTGCGCTTTCGCCTTCGACGTGGGCGAGAGAGGTGAGAAAGCCAGCCAGGTGATCGAGCACCTGCGCTGGCTCTCGGGCATGGGCATCGAGACGGTTATCGGCTTTGTGCCAAACGTAGACAGGATCACGCCGCTCGAGATCATCGGAGATGAGGTCATTCCTGCGGTGGCCAATCTTTGATATCGAACGGGAGAGGAGTAACCATGATCGAGCAGCCTACTATTCACCGCAGGACCGGCGTTGCGACGGTGGTCGGCATCCTTTCCGCCACCTACGCAGCCACGTTTTTCTTCGGCGCTCTGCTGCACCTTGGTTGGCGCATCCCGCTAGGGTTCATGGTCCTCGCGGAGCCCAGGATACTCCCTGCGACGGTAGTCGAAGGTCTGTGCGGGGCGGCTCTGGCAGCCGCCGCATTCGCCGTTTTCACGCGCATGCGTTGGGCCTGGACGGCCGCCTTCGCGGCCCACGCGTTCGCCTTTGGAGGCGTCCTGCTCGGCGTGGCCGCGCTGGCTTTAGGGGCGGGCCCTAGCACGGATCTGAACACTATCTACCACCGCGTTATGCTTGTGGCGCTCGTGGCGGTCCTGGCGCTGCTGCTTTCACCCGCAGGAAGGACCGCATTCCTCGCGGCGGGGGACCGAGGGTAATACAATCGCGCTGATTGCAGGGGTCTTCTCAGGGGGTTTTGAGATCTCATGACCGAGAGAGTAAAGGGCGAGGGCTCCCTGGGAAGTGACAGAATCTCCCGTTTCCCGAGAGGCGGGCGGTTGCTGGGCCCGCTGTTCGGCCTGATCTTTCTCATCTACCCGATCCGGGCCGTCCTTACGTCGGACCCTACGCCAGCGCGGGTTTCGCTCGCACTGAGTGGGGCTGCGCTCTTCGCCGGTGTGTTCCTGTGGCTGATGTGGCTGCAAGAACCGCTCTGGTCTGCATCCGCAGAGCCCTCCGAGGTGCGCAAGCACCGGGCGGCGATAGTGTTGCTGGCTGTGATTGCGATCGCGCTCAACCTCGCCCTGGGCAGCGAGTGGCGCGTGCTCTTCTTCCACGTCAACGTCGCCACCGGGATAATGCTGCTGACCAGGGACGCTTACGTGGCGATCGCGGGTCTGGCGATCATCACGTTCACGCTTGGCATCGTCTCTGGCATGGCGTGGCTCGTGCTACCGACCGCCGCCATCGGCCTTTGGGCGACCGCTTTCGTCCGCCAGGTCGCCGCTGTCGCGGAGCTGCGGTCGGCGAGGGAAGAGCTCGCCCGCCTTGCCGTCAGCGAAGAAAGGTTGCGCTTTGCCAGGGACCTGCACGATCTCCTCGGTCACAGCCTCTCCCTCATCACGCTAAAGAGCGAGCTGGCCGGAAGACTCCTTCCCGCCGCACCGGAGAAGGCAGCAACGGAAGTCCACGACATAGAAGGCGTCGCACGCCAGGCCCTGCGCGAAGTCCGCGAGGCCGTCGCCGGATACCGGCAGCCCACGCTAGTAGAGGAGCTCGCCGGCGCGGGCGAGATGCTCGATGCGGCTGGTATCTCCTGCAGGATAGAGAACGAAGCCAGCATGCTACCGAACGCCGTCGACGCCGTCCTCGCCTGGGCTGTGCGCGAGGGGGCAACGAACGTGATCCGACACAGCCGTGCCGGACACTGCCGGATCCTTGTGGCGCGCGAGGATGAGGAGATCTACGCCGAGATAACCGACGACGGAGAGGGTTCTCAGAAGGGCAACGGAGGTGCCTCGGGCAACGGCCTCTCGGGGCTCGCCGCACGCGTTGCAACCTTCGCCGGCCGCGTCGAGACCGGTTCGCCGTCAGATGGCGGGTTCTGCCTGCGAGTCAGCCTGCCTGCGGCCAGCAGTGCGGCGCAGTCGAAAGGACCTGAACCGGGTCTGGATGGTAGCGTCACCGGCGAGGATTGGCCTCGATGACCGTTCGGGTGCTCCTGGCGGAGGACCAGGCGATGGTACGCGGGGCGCTCTCTGCCCTGCTTTCCCTGGAGGACGACATCGAGATCGTAGCCGAGGCATCGCGCGGAGACGAGATACTCCCCGCCGCACTGGACACCCTTCCAGACGTGGCACTCCTCGACATAGAGATGCCCGGCGGGGACGGCCTCGAGGCGGCTGCCGTCCTTCACGAGCGATTGCCTTCGTGCCGCGTGGTTATCCTGACGACCTTCGGGCGCTCCGGTTACCTCAGGCGGGCCATGGAGAGCGGTGCTGCCGGGTTCCTGCTCAAGGACGCCCCGGCCTCCGAACTGGCCAAGGCAATTCACAGGGCAATGAAGGGTGAGCGGGTGGTCGACCCCGCCCTGGCAGCGGCCGCCTTGAGCGAGGGTGACAACCCTCTCACGGAACGCGAGCGCGAGGTGCTTGTAGCCTCGGAGGGCGGAGCAACGATAGAAGATATAGCGGCCAGGCTCTACCTCTCAGAAGGCACCGTGCGCAACTACCTCTCCACAGCCATCAAGAAGCTAGGAACGCGCAACAGAGTCGAAGCGGCACGTCTGGCAGAACGAAAAGGCTGGTTGTAAAGCGCTAGTGGGGGGGGGGGGGGACTCCCCCCCCCCCACCTCTTCGCTCTCTCGCCCCCCATCCTCCCCGCCCCTCCCTCCCCCGGCGG
>JBPCIR010000200.1:0-10745 GCA_051006095.1 Rubrobacter sp.
CCCGAGTCCGTTCTAACGGGGGAGAGTTCTGGCCGCGGGCGAGTAAACACGGGAGGCCCTCCTTTACGCGTCATTTCCGCGAACGCGGGAATCCAGTTCCTCTCGTCCCCAGTCCAGCCTCGCGGGCGTGGACTATTGCCTGAGAGCGATCTGACACTTGCAGTTTGGTGAAGATGCTCGAGACGTAATTGCGTACCGTTTTGGGGCTCAGGTAGAGGCGGGAGGCGATGGCGTTGTTGGTGTAGCCCTCGGCCATGAGGGAGAGGATTTCGTGCTCCCGTTCGGTCAGGTTCGAGAAAGGTTGGTCAGATCTCGTGGGGTGGTCCCGTCCAGGCGTGGCGAAGTAATCTGTAAGGCGCCGCGTGATCGTGGGGCTGAATATCGCCTCCCCGCTCGCAGCGGCGTGGATCGCCCTTAGCGTCTCGGCCCCGTCGGCACCCTTGAGAACGTAGCCGTGGGCACCGGCGCGCATGGCGGCGAAGATGGACTTGTCGTCTTCGAACATCGTGAGCATCAGGATGGCTGTGTCGCGATTCACTTCCAGGATGCGTCGCGTCGCCTCGATTCCGGTCGCCCTCGGCATGTTGAGGTCCATCAGAATAACGTCAGGGTGCAGCTCCAGCGCCAGCGCGACGGCCTCTTCTCCGTCCGTCGCCTCCCCGACCAACTCGGTGTCGGGCTCAGCACTTAGTATGGCACGCATCCCCCGGCGGAAGACCGGGTGGTCGTCTGCGACGAGGACGCGGATGCGGTCTGTAGATCTCTCCACTATCCCTCCTTCGGCAATGGCAACCCGGCGCGTACGCGGGTACCCCCTTCGCGAAGTCCCTCCACGACCAGGCTACCGCCAAGCTCGCCCGCGCGTTCACGCATCGAAGTCAGGCCGACCCCGACGTGGGAACTGTGTTGTGAGTCCGGCATCCCGCGCCCGTCGTCGCTGACCTCCACGCACAGTACACTCGTTTCCTCGATCGCAAGGTAGACGGTGCAGGATCTCGCCCCTGCGTGGCGCACGACGTTGGTGAGGGCCTCCTGGGCTATGCGGTAGGCTGCAACCTCCACCGCCGCGGACAGCGGCGGCAGCTTCTCCGGCGCCTCCACCGAGATCCTCAGGCCGTTCGTGCCGTATTGCGCGGCGCTCTCACGCAGGGCGCCGAGGAGACCGAGGTCGTCGAGCGCCGGTGGCCTGAGCCCGTAGACCAGACGCCGGATGTCGGTGACGGCGTCCTGGGCGTCCGCCTTCAGGTCGAGCAGCAACTCCTCTGCGGCGTCGGGGTCTCGTCTCATGAGCGCGCGGACAGCGTCGACCGTGAGCGCCTGGCTGGAGAGCTGGGGACCAAGACCGTCGTGCAGGTCTCGCCTGAGACGCCGGCGCTCCTCCTCGCGCGCCTCGACGAGCTGCTCGCGCGAGCGCTGGAGGTCGGCGGAGAGCCTGAGAGCCTCGGCGGTCATCAGCGCGGCGTGGGCTGACGCGCCGATATGGTGCGCGAGGTCCTCCAGAAGCCGCCGTTCCGTGTCCGTGAACCTCTCTTGACCGGCTCGCGGTCCAAGAACCAACCGCCCGATCGTCTCTCCTCCGTAGACCAGCGGCAGTCGAAGCGCGTTGTCTACCTGGTCTCCCACAGCCGCCACAGTCTCGAACTCGTCCTGCCGCCTGAGCTGGATCTCCGCGTAGGGCAGCTTCAGCGTATCCCGCAAGGTTCGGGTGACGGTCGGCAGCACGGCCTCGGGAGCGAGCCTCGATTCGAGGCGGGATCCCAGACGCGAGAGGACCGCATGAGGGTCGTCCCGCTCGCCGTAGAGCAGCCGGTTGACGCTCCGCTGGAGGCGCTCACGCAATGGTTGGAAGAGCACCGCGACGAGTCCCGCCGCGAGAATCGAGACGAGGAGGTTTCCTCGCACCTGCAACACCGCGCCGAGCCCGCCAACCACCAGCACGTACAGAAGGACGACGCACGTGGTCAGGGCGCCGTAGACGAGAGTGCGGTTGATGACCAGGTCTATGTCGAAGAGGTGGTACCTGAGGATGGCGATCCCTATGGAGAGCGGGATTATGAGCATCGCCACGTAGGCGAATACGTACCCGACCAGGAGCGCGGCCAACGAGCGGGATGACGTAGGAACAGGGGCGAAAGCGCCAAGCGCCAGCGACGTCATGAGAAATACCGATAACGCCGAAACGATACCGAGAACCACCCACTTGATCTGCTGCCGCTGCGTTGCGTCCGAGACTCGACGGTAGCGGTGGGCCAGGGCGTAGACCACGGTGCCAAGGGCGACCGACCACACGACGGTGGTGGTCCAGAGGTACCAGGCCTCCGGATTCACGTGCCAATCGGGGAAGAAGTACCTGATTGATTGCCAGGCTATCCACACCAGCGCCAACCATCGCGTCCACCGGGGTACGAACCGTCCGTCAGGGAAGAGATACAGGAAAAGGGAGAATGATGCAGCGCCGAGGAGATGTAGAAAGTCTACCGTCAACCCGAGGGCAGGGTGTCTGGTCGCCAGCGCCTCCAGAGTAAACACGAAGGTCGCTGTCCCGAAGGTGAGCAGCGCCAGGGAGGTGAGCAGCCCCATGCGATCGTCGGATCTGCACCAGAACACGAGGGCTGCGACCGCGCAGCACACGGCGGCGAAGATGGTGTCCAACGTGACTAGGTAGATTGCGAAGGCTTCCGGCGAGAGGCCGAGTGTCTCCAGGGCCCGCAGACCGGCGGGAGGAAGCTGTCCGGTTGCGCATCGCGGGGTCGGGCATGGATCGCGCAAGAGAGCGACCTCGGCCGGCATGCCAGCGATGAAGAGCGTGACGGACAGCGCGGCCACAACCATCCAGGCGACACGCGCCAGGGTCATAAGGCGTCCGTGCGGGCGCTGGTCGACGGCTTGATCTCGCTCAGGTTCCACGGACTCGGAGGCAGGAGCAAGAGGACGACTCACAGCTCGGCTCCCCGTGCTTGTTGCCGCTGCTCGTTCTCTTGGACCGGCTGGTGTTTCAAGCTTCTGCTACTCCCTTCTCGCAAAGCTACCACGCTGTCAGCAAACTCGCCATGCGCGCTCAGCAGCCGAAGAACGAGCATAGCTCGTCACGAAACGCCTTAGGACTCTGCAACCATGGCAGACGACCCGTATTGTCTAATACCACATGCCTGGCGCCGGGGGGCGTCTACAAGGAAAATCTTGCCCATACGGTCATCTCTCGCCTCGGAGAGCATCATTTCTCCCCCTGCTCTAATTTTCCGGGTGGATTCAATATCTCCAGGTCATTCCATCCCCCCCAAGGGCGCGTCCAGCCCCACGTCTCGTGCCGGTAGAGGAGATGCGTCGCCACGCCCGCGAGCGGCAGACCGAAGATCCATACGCGTAACCACCGCGTCCCACGGAGCCGCCATGTGACGCCGATAAACACGCCCCATTTCGCGAGCCTCAACGGTAGCGGCGAACGCTTCCTGGAAGACATGACTTGCCACTCTTTCCTGATGAGTTCTCTCATACCCGTTCCCTCCTCACCGATTTGCCAGCGCGACGAGCTCACGGCATGAAGCCGGCCGAGCCTCCGAAAGTTCCTGTTCCTCCGTGTGCATGAGATTATCCTCCGCTCTTCTGGCGAAGCCAGCCGCGTTGAATTACAGGTTCATGGGTGACTCGCACCTTCTCTACCTGCCTTCTCGGCGTTTAGCGTGGTCTGGAACGCTGCTACATCCTGGACATCCGGCGTTTTCTTGTGCCTGGGCAGACTGCGGACTATCGTCCACCGCCCGCGCGAGGAGATAACGGCCGCGACGGCCAGGGTGAGCGCGGTGAGAATCCCCGACTCGCCCACCCACAACGTGGCCCCGGCGCCTGTTGTGGCCCCGTCGAAGGGACCCTGGATGATGCTGTTCCAGGCCGTGTGCAGCACAATCGCCGGCCATACACTACCCGTCTCGAGCCGCACGCGCGCGATCACGTAACCGAACGAGGTAATCGAGACCATGATCAGCGTGGCGGATAGGGCAGGCGATGGTCCTGCAGCGTACACGCCCGCCAACACCAGCGGCACGTGCCAGAGGCCCCAGATCAGGCCGCTAACCAGTACGGGGCGGGGCACCCCTGCGTCTATGAGGCGAGTGAGCATGTAGCCGCGCCAGCCGATCTCTTCGCCGGAGACCACGATGAGGCTCACGATCATCCCAACGGCGAATGGGACGAACGCGGCGACCAGGCCACGACTTGCGGTCGGCGGGTCGAACCCGGCCAGACCGCTCGTCCAGGCGGTGCCGTAGGCGATCAACCCGATAACCACGGGAAAGATCAGCGAAAGCCCGATGGCGCTCCAACCGCGCCGGCCCCCAATGCGAAAAGACACGTCCGCGAAGCCCTCGCGGAGCACGAGCCGTGCCACTACCGAGGCGAGGGCCGGCACCAGCATGAGCCCGGCGATCAGCCCGTCCAACTCCGGGTTGCTGATGATGAACGCTTCTATCGCGGCCGAGAGCACCACGACGATGGCGAAATAAATGCTCAACCCACGGCGAGCCCGGCGCCGGGTACGGTCGTCGAGTCGAGATGTCGCTGCCGTTACCATTTCAGATTTCCTCATTTCTCGGTCGGTGGGCCCGGATCGCCTTTGTTGCACCCTCTGGAGGTCACTCCCATGAGGCTCTGACTATTGCACCCTCGGTTGGGGTTCGCCTCCGGCGCCCGCCAACACCTGCCTGGGCTTGCGCGAGAGGTTGCGCGATCCATAGACGAGCACCACCACGACAGCCGCAACCCACAGAACGATGGCTGTCATAAGGTTAGTATGCACGTTGACGGCGACGGCCTCTGCGGCGGTGGACGGCCTGACCGAGTACTCGGGTATGGTCTTCCACAACTCCGAGGAGGCGTTCATGACGGCGTGCACCAGTATGGCCATGAGCACGCTTCCTCCCGTGGAGTTGAACACCCAGGTGATGAGGACCGCGAACGGGACTATGTAGGCCAGGAACAGGGCGAAGGGCAGGTTACTGTAGAGGGTGTCGGGGTTGAAGAACGCCGGCAGGTGCCACAAGGTCCACATCACCCCCAAGATCAAGCTCGCAAGGAGGGCACCGTGGCGCACCTGCAACGCGGGAAGGGCGTACCCCCTCCAGCCCACCTCCTCGCCGAAGGCGACGGTGATCATCATGTAGACGACGTATATCAGCAACGTGGGCCGCGTCCCGATCAGCAACCCGAGGCTCGGCGGCTGTCCGCCCAAAACCGTGTGCAGCGTGATCGCGGCCAGTGTGACCACGAGCGGTCCCAGGATGGCTACTCCATACCAGATGGGTGCCACGCGCCAGCGCACGATCCGGCCAAGCAAGGAGCGCAGCCCCGCTCGTCCGTCCTCCTGGGCGGTGACGACTATGGCCGCGACCATCGGGCCGAAGATGCCGAGGAAACCTGCCGGGACAGGGAGCGGCGGGATCAGGCCCCGCGCTTCGAGCGCCGCCGGCACCCACAGGGCCCACGTGAACACGAAGGCCAACACGAAGTACTTCAGCGGGAAGGCCCTCGTCGTCGTCGCAGTGCGGGATGGTGTTGCGGTGGTGGTCGTCATTTCCGACTCTCCTCTCTTGGGATCGGTTCTTTGGGAGCATATTTTCGTGGGGCCGTGCTGTACGTCATTCGTCTACTCGTGCTTCGGTTTATCTCTGTCACTTCCTTGTCTCCTTGACGCCTGTTTGGAGGGCAGTGAGAAAATCGACGACGTCCCTACCGAAGCGCCGATCGGTGAAAGTGCCGCCATGCGCGCGGTTCTCGTACAGGACGAGGCGGGCGTCTGGGATGCCGGAGGGATTCGCGTTGGTCATGCCTATGCCGGGGGAAACGACCCTCGCAGGTGCTTCGCCGAACGACAGGCAAGGCAGGCCGTCCGCGAGTTGCCTTTCCCTTACTTTGTGAGCCATGAGTTCATCCCCTTTCCCGGCAACACTTGCTACTCCTTGCACGCGGCTAAAAGGCCGCTGTCACGAGGAAGGCGTGAAGCATTCCTTTTGGGTGCAGCGCATTCTAAGCCAACCCCAGCACGACCCCGAGCACCAGGAAGGCGAAGAACACACTCTGTGCGGAGTGAAGAATAATGGACATCCACGTGCTCCTGTAGCGATAGGCGGGGAAGGTGTACAACAGTCCGGTGACGACCGAGTTCGGTATCCCCCAGGGCTGGTGAACGTGATAAAGACCGAAGAGTACGCCGTTTGCCACCCAGCTCCAGCGTCCGAACACACCTTCCATCCTGGGCAAGAGCACGCCCCGAAATAGAAACTCCTCCCCAAGGATCGTGTTGAACGCAGCCTGAACCACGAACAATGCGAAGAACCACCACGCCCCCTCCAGCCGCGCCAGGATCTCTTGCGATTGGAGGATCGCATCTAAGCTATAGCTTGGGGGCTCTGCAAGAAAAGGGAAGACTGACACCCAGGCGTTCTCCATCGGGGAGTTCAGTACGAGGTCTACTACCGCGACCGCAACGAGGAACGGTATTACCCACAACCAGAGCCTCTGTCGAGCTTGGCCGGTAGTAGGCTCCCGCGGGACGTTGAGCCGGAGCCTCTGCTTGACCGTCGCCCAGCGCAGGTTGCCTTCCTCTCGACGGACGATGATCATGGACAGGACGAACAACCAGATCAAACCCAGCATCAGTAGCACCAGCCTCGTGACGCCCGACCCGAGGGGATCAGACCCAATATCTGGTGCCAGCAGGGGAAATGCGATCCAACCCAGCACGCCCATAGGAACGGTTGCAAGTGCCCAGATACCCAGGATCTTTGCTAGAGAATACTGCTCGCTCAAGGCCCCTTGTACAGTCGGTTCTCCTTCGACGCCGCCGGCTGCGCCCTGCCCTGCCCCACTCATCTTCATGCCTCCTTCCGGAATCTTCCTTCTGCCAGAGTCAAAGTTTCGAGCACACGTCGATCTGGGGAGGCTGGGCTATTGGACCCTCGGTCGGGCTCCGACGCCCACCGTCTCGGCGGAGGGTCGGCGCAGGACGCTCAAAGCCATCCAGCCCCCGCCTATCACCAACAGCAACGCCCCCACGAGCACCGTTGGCGGGGTGCTCTGGGCTCCAATCGTCGCTGCGTACACGAGACCCAGGGGATACATGAACACGGCCCCAGCCGCCCAGAGGGCTCCAGTCCACTTTGGCAGCGTCTCCGAGCGCCAGACCGCTACGCCAAGGAGCACGTTGCCAACGAAGAGGAGCAGGACGAACAGCAGGGAGGTCACCACCAACATGGTATCCGCGAAGATGGAGGGCAGCTTGGAAAACTCCTCTATGCCCGCCAGGTACGCCTGCCCTTCTTCGGGAGCGGCGAAGGTAGAGACCCCCATCACCGGCAGGAACAGAGTGCTTCCAAGGACAGTGAGGACCATGGCCACCAACCCCAGGCGTCCGGCGCGACTGTTGGCGAGGAAGGCGCCAAGGGCGAACGTGCCGAAGATTGCCAGGATCAGGCCGACGATGCTACCCATCACGTGGGTCCACACGTAGTGATCGGTGGTGACGAAGCGGGACCAGGCCTCGTAGTGAGTGCTCGGGTCGGGCTGGGGGTTCATGCTCGACCAGAAGGTCAGCGCCCCGTAGAGTGGCAGGCCAAGCAGGCCGATGCCGATCCACCTGGTTATGTTCGTTGCTGACATGTCAGTAGCTCCTTTCCCCGCGTTGTAGGCTCCTAGTAGGAGTTACGAGCATCCTACGGCGCGAGGTGTCCCGCCGTCACGAGGCAGTTGTCACAATCTGCAGGACAATATGTCCCGTGCCACTTGGGATCCTGATTCGGCAATCAGATGCGGCCTGACCTCACGAGTGGGTTTGACCGGCCGTTAGAAAAGCCGTGCGTCCCGCCCTTCGCAGTTAGGGCCGGCGGGCAAGGAGTACTGGCATCGTCAGCTCTCTACTATCTGTTCGCCCTTCGTACCCGTCTCGGGGCGTAACCACAGCGAGACGTGTGCAGGCTGCATCGTCCCCCTGACCACCGTCACGAGATCCTCGCTCAGGGCATCGAGATCCGTCTCCTGGCTCAGGGTGGCGGAGAACGCCTCCAGGGTCTTTCTCGCGTCGTATTTCCTGCGGTAGAAGCGCCTATCTATAAAGGACTTGATGCGCCACCTGAGTGGGTTGAACAGCGCTGCGATCACGAGGGTAGAGACGACGACAGCGAGTTGTGGCTGCTCCGCCTGGCCGGCGGTGAGCGTGCGAAAGACGGCCTCGGTCACGGCTACGCCACTGAAGTACACCAGCGTGAGAGTGGCTGTGAGGATACTGTAAACCAGCGTGCGGCGGATGACGATGTCGATGTCCCACAACCGATCATGTACGATCGCCACGCCGATCGACAAAGGGATAAGCAGTACAGCGCCGAACAGACCAGCGTCGAGCGCGAGAGCCTGTAGTGGGCTGAACTGGCCGAGTGGAGAGCCGGAAATGGGCAGCTCGATCGCGCTTCCCACTAGCCCGGCCGACACCAGACCGAAGACCACCCACTTGGTTTGCTGGCGCTCCATTGGAGACGAAACGTACCGGTAGCGGTACAGTTGCGAACCTACCCCGATGCAAATGAAGGTCGCCAATACGGCAAGATCGAGTAGGGGGAATGACCTGGCGATGTTGAAGACAGACTCTCCAAAGAGGTAAAAGAACACGTCATGCGCGGCGAAGAGGACGACCGCCCAGCGCGTCCAGGGTGGCACGAACCGTCCGTTGGGAAAGATGAGATAGAACATATAGAGTCCCACCGTGCCGAAGAGCGCGAGTGTGCGAGTCGGTAGCCACAGGGCGAAGGATTGGTCAGCCAGCGCAGGCAGACTCGGAGGCAGGCTCAGGGTGCCGAACGTAAGGAGGGCAAGCGAAGCAAAGAGGGCTATCCAATTATCCGCCCTGCGCAAGAAGATGACTGTCGCGACCGCGACCCATACCACGGTCGATGCGAGGCCGATCGCGAGTTGGCATAAGGCATAGAACTGGACCCCACTCGCTTCCAGGCCGGCGCGGGAGCCCGTAGACTCGAATTCAGCGGCGGAGAAACCGACGATCTCATCGTAGTACGCTGGAAGACTGGCGAGGAACAGCCCTACGGTCACCACGAACACAATTAGCCAGCAAACCCGTGCTACCTGGAGGCGGCCACCGCCCAGAGTAGAGGACGTTAGGGCATCGGTCCTACCGGCGAACTCGCCCGGTCTTTTGTGGTCAGGACCCAAGCTAACCTGCACCTTTACCCTGGAGCTTGCTAGTCTGACATGATGACAGACGGCAACTAACTTGTCACCTTGCTTCTTCGGAGGGAAACAGCACATAGAAGCGGATGAACCGCCAGGGGTGAGGCTACACTTGTGTCAAAGGGTGGTTAATGGTTAAACTCATGAGAGTTGGGTCAGGAGGCGAGCTGATGGGAGGAACGTCATGGAAGGCGGGAGAGAGATTCGGTTAGAGGCGCTGAGGTTGCTGACCAACCTGGCGGTGAATGACGACCGGTTCCGGCACGGATTATGGAACGACCTGGAAGGTACGCTATCAGAGTACGGGTTTGACCTGAGCGCCCGGGAACTGGCGCAATTGAGAAACTTGATGCGTGCCGTCGACGACAGCGTAAAGGATGAGGTCTTCGGAGCCAGGACAGAACAACACAGATGACTTCCGCCCGTTGGATGTTCGTCACGCCACAAACCCGGAAATGAGACCGTTTGCCAGGATGGCAAACTCAGCCGCGATTCAGCGAGGTCGCCAGCGTAGAGAACCATAGCAAGAGGGCGAATACGGATAAAGAGCGCGCGCGTGAGCGGGTGAGAAGCGTCTTTGCGTACCTCGACGAGTTGATACTGACGCTCCCGGTACGTCAGGGCCACAGGCAGCTACTGCGAATACATCTTGAGGTCGGCAAGGAGCGGGCTGAGGTCTGGCCGGAGATGTCGTCGATCCAATTGCCGCTTCTGGTGCACGCTGCGATCACCGGCGATGAGAGGCCCGCTCTCCCAGTAGCCGGAGCCTGTACTCTCTTTTACCTCGGCGCCGACCTGTTCGACAGTATCCTGGACCATGAACTGCCGCCACCATGGCATGTCCGCGACTCGTCGGAGGCTAGCCTGGCGGCGATCACTCTTCTGGGTGCGCTCCCCCACCTCTCCATCGCTCGCCTGCAAGTAGGAGGGACGCCGCCAGAGATGCTCTGGACGCTTACCCAACGATTCGTGGACGCCGGCTTGACGATGGGCGCCGGTCAGTATGAAGATCTTCTCTTCCCGAATCTGCAGAACGTCTCTCTAGAGGACAGTCGGGCAATGGCCGAGCGCAAGAGCGGGGCGGAATATGCCCTGTTCGCGACCGCGGGAGCGGGCCTGGCGACCGAGGATACCTCCAGAATCGAAGCCTACGCAGCCTTCGGTTCGTGTTTTGGCATAGCCCAACAGCTGATAAACGACGCACAGGACATCTGGGGCGAGAATGGCGGACAAGACCTCTCGAACGGGAAGCGCACGTTCCCGATAGTTCACGCCCTATCCACCCTGCGCGGGGACGAGCGCGAGCGACTGCAAGAGCTACTCGCGGTCGCCCGTGAGTCAACGGAACACCATGAAGGGGTGCGGGAACTACTGGCAGCGTCAGGGTCCGCGCGCTACACGGCCCTGATGGTTTGGCTCTACCAACAACAAGCGCGTGCTCACCTGGCCAGCGCCTCTCCCCGGGAGCCCGCCGGTCGAGAGCTCTACATGTTGCTGGATCAGGCCTCACTACTGCC
>JBPCIR010000201.1:0-3928 GCA_051006095.1 Rubrobacter sp.
CGGTCGTGGGAGACGACGAGGACCGCGCTCCTCGCCCCCTTGACGAAGCTCTCGAGCCACTCTATGGCGCGCAGATCGAGGTGGTTGGTCGGCTCGTCTAGCAGGATGAGATCGGGCTCCTCCATAAGCAATCTGGCCAGGGCGATGCGGCCCTGCTCTCCGCCCGAAAACGAGCCAACAGGACGCTTCCAGTCCTCGGGGGCGAACCCCAGAGAAGAGATGGTCGAGGCAGCCCGCGCGCGGTACTCGTAGCCGCCGTCCCGCTCGAACTCGGTCTGAAGCCTGCCATATCGTTCCATGAGTGCGTTCGACGGGTCCTCGGAGAGGCGTGTACCGAGCTCCTCGAGTTCCCTCTCGCGGGCTATCAGGGGCTCGAAGGCGGAGATGATCTCCTGTTCCAAAGAGAGGGCACCCCGTTCTCCGGCGTAGAGCTTCTGGGCCGTCATTCCGACCTTCGCGCCGCCAGGATGCTCGACCGAGCCCGAGTCGGGTTCCGAGTGTCCGGCCAGGATATCGAGCAGGGTCGTCTTCCCTGCGCCATTGCGTCCGACCAGCCCGATCTTCTCGCCTGCCTCAACCGAGAGCGTCGCGCCAGAGAGAACCTTCAGGTCCCCACCGTGGTACTTTACGAGATCACTTGCGACAATCACCTTCATGACGAGGAGATTATACAAAGGTGACCCCTTATCGCCGGGAGAGCGTGAGGAACTCGAAGACGACCTCATCGCATTCTGCGACCGCGAGCTAGACCTCCTCGGGGACATCAGGGACCTCGACGTACTCTACGCTGGGGGCTCCTCGCCGCTCTGGATCGAAGGCCTCAGCCAGCGGATAGGAGAAGGCGGTAGCATCACCGCAATGGACATGGACGAGGAACGCGTCGATGAGACGCAAGCTTCTCTTGGCGAGGCGGAGTTCGTAGCACCGGTCCATCTTCTCGCGGGAGACGTCTTCGGGATGCCGTTCGCTGCAGGAACCTTCGACCTCGTCTACTCCTCCGGATTCTTCCACGAGCTGGACGTAAAGGAGAGGACGGCGGAAAATGCGCTCGCGGATCTCTGCTCTGTGGCGCGGCCCGGCGGTAGGGTGGCGACGAGTGATTTCGTCGACTCCGAGGAAGCAGTCCAGCTCGAAGACGAGAGGCTGGAGGCTGAGTTGAGGCGCGAGGCGTACGCAAGCGAGCCCTACGGGATCGGGCCACCAGAACGTCTCGTAGCCTTACATGAGGAGCTACTCACGGACGTGCGGTGGCAGGTATTGCCACCACAGAGAATCCGTCACCTCGGAAAGCTGGTCCTGGCCGAGGACGAGCCTACAGAGTTGTCCGCGCTGCCTCCGGCGACAGCGCGGCGGTTACGCGAGAGCCGCGATGCCGTGCGCGCCCGGATCCTGGGCGAGGGCTACACACGTCCTGCCACCGTGTACGTCGAAGGTTTGGTGCAGGATGCTTAGATCTCGAATATAGTCCAAATGGGTGATGCGCTGGTTCCGTATGGGTGTCATCATTTTTCCGGTGAGTAAGATACGTCTTGTCGAAGATAGGAGGTCTGCATGACCCTCATCGGCCTGAGTTCCGTAGAGAAGTTCTACGGAGGCCGGGCCGTGCTGCGGGGCCTGGGGATGAGGGTGAACGCGGGTGCGAGGATCGGGCTCGTGGGTGGCAACGGCGCGGGCAAGTCCACGGTGCTTCGCATACTCGAAGGCACGGAGGAGGTCGACTCGGGGGAGGTGATCCGGCGCCGCGGTCTGAGGGTCGCTTCTTTGCCCCAGTACGTCGAGGGCGACGGGCGCACGCCGATGGATGTCGTACGCGCTGCGCGGCCGGAGATCTCTGAACTTCAAGAGGAACTGGAAGCCTGCGAGGAGCAACTCGGCTCGCCCGGGGTGGCGGCCGACATGCGCCGGATGCAGCGGGTGCTCGAGCGTCAGGAGCAGCTCCTGCGTCGCTTCACGGAGCTCGGCGGACCCGGCTTCGAGGGTGAGTCACGCGGCTACCTGAGGTCGCTTGGTCTCGGTGACGGTGACAGTGAGCGTCCGATGAGGGATCTGAGCGGCGGACAGCGCAAGCTGGCGATCCTGGCCTCCTGCCTCGCGCGGCGTCCCGACGTCTTGCTCCTCGACGAGCCAGAAGCCCACCTCGACGCCGGGCGCAGGGAGCTCTTGGAGGCGATCGTCCGCACGTTCGACGGTGCCGTCGTCATCGTCTCCCACGACCGCTACCTGCTCGACGAGACGGTGGAGGAGATCGCCGAACTCGAAGACGGGAGGATCACATCCTGGCCCGGCAACTACTCGGCTTATACCGTGGCGCGGGAGCTGAAGCTCAAACGGCAACAGCAACTCTATGTCTCGCAGCAGAAAGAGATAGCGCGGCTCGAAGAGGCGATCCGGCGCTTCAAGCTCTGGGCCAGCATGGTTGTTAACGAACGTCACATCAAGCAGGCCCGCAACAAGCAGCGCCAGATCGACCGTATGGACAAGGTCGAACGCCCCGTGCTGGAGCGCCGCAAGATAGGGCTCGAGCTCCGCGGCAAGGCGAGGGGCGGCAGGAAGGTGATCGAACTCCACGAGGCGAGCGTGGCCTTCGACGATGACCCTGTACTTGTAGGCGTTGACCTTACCGTCTCGCGCGGCGAGCGCCTCGGGATAATCGGGCCGAACGGCGCCGGCAAGAGTGTGCTCGCGAAGCTCCTCGCCGGCATCCTCACCCCTACGGAAGGCGAGCGTTGGGCGGGTCCCTCTATAGACATTGGGTACCTCGCCCAGAACGACGAGCCGCCCCCCGGCGCTTCCCCGCTAGGGCTCGTGAGGGACGCCAGGCCGATGTACGAGGGCGAGGCCGTGAAGTTGCTCGGGCGTTTTCTGTTCCGCTACGAGCAGGTCAGGGCGCCTGTGACATCACTGAGCGGAGGAGAGCGCACCAGGTTGCAGTTGCTCCTCATCATGCTACGAGAACCGAACTGCCTCGTCCTCGACGAGCCGACCAACCACCTCGATATTGATTCGCTGGAGATCCTCGAAGCCGAACTGGAACGGGTCCCCGGCACGGTGATCTTCGTCTCGCACGACCGCTACTTCCTCGACCGTATCGCCGACGGAATAGTCGAAGTCAGCGAAGGCGAAGTGCACCGCCACACAGGAGGCTACAGCGACTGGCGAAGATCAGCATTTCAGCATGTCAGCTAGTCAGCACGCTTCGGCCTGCGGCCTCCGCTTGTCAGCCAGTCATCCCGTTGCCTTACAGATGGGTATGCCGCGATCGTCGACGGTGGACGGTGCCCGCCACACCCGGTCGGACCACGCGTGTTGCCGGCCCATGACGACGCATCTGGTCGATCGGCTGTAGGGGCGGTTCGCGAACCGCCCTCGAAACGAACCGCCCTACCTACCGTTATCTCTCCAGAACAATCGTGACGGGGCCGTCGTTGACGAGCTCCACGTCCATCATCGCCCCGAAGCGGCCTGTCTCGACCTGGTCCACGCCGGACGCGCGGAGCCGCTCGCAAAAGTAGTCGAAGAGGCGCGTGGCCTCCTCCGGCGCTGCTGCTCCGACGAAGCTGGGACGCCTGCCCTTGCGCGTGTCCGCGAGTAGGGTGAATTGGGAGACGGCGAGGACTGCTCCCCTGGTGTCTGTGACGCTGCGGTTCATCTTCCCTTCTTCGTCGGCCATGATCCTCAGTCCCGCTATCTTCTCGGCCAGCCAGTCCGCTTGTGGTTCGCCGTCTCCGTCGGCGACGCCGACCAGCAACAGGAGGCCTGGGCCTATGCCGGAGATCTTCTCTCCCGCGACCGTAACGGATGCTTCTTTGACGCGCTGGAGGACTATGCGCAAGGTCTCTAGAGTGGTTGGCGGCCTGCGTAGCCTGAGTCGAGGTCGTGCCAGTACTCCACGCTCTCTTCCGGCGGGTGCCAGCAGAGGAAGACGACG
>JBPCIR010000202.1:0-3440 GCA_051006095.1 Rubrobacter sp.
CACAGGAGCTGTTCCCGACCATGCTCAGGACCACGGCGCAGGGGCTCACGTTCGGGATTGCCCGTTTTTTCCTCGGCATCTGGAGCTTCTTCGTGCCCGTGCTTGCGTCGTTGAGCATCAGACCCGTCGCCCTGATCCTCATGATCTTCCTCATCATCAGCGGCGTGGTCGGCTTCTTCTTCATGCCGAATACGGCAGGCAAGTCGCTGGAGCAGATCGAGGATGAACGCGGCGGCCGCCCGTCGCGTGAGCGGGTGCCAGCCTAGCCGATGGTTCGGTCGAGCGTGCGCACGAACGGTAGCGAAGGGGGACGAAAATGACCGCGGCCGGAATCCAGCCTGTCCATCTGAAGTGCGAGTACCGCGTTGACCCCCTCGGCATCGACGAAAGGACCCCGAGGTTGAGTTGGGCGCTGCAGGCGGAGGAGCGGGGACAGACACAGTCTGCCTACCGCATCCTGGTTGCAGCCAGCGAGGAGGAGCTCGAAGCGGAGGAGAACCTCCTGTGGGACAGCGGCAGGGTCGAGTCAGGCCGCACCATCGGCGTCGAGTACGAGGGCGAGGCGCTGCAGTCGGGCTCGCAGTGCGTGTGGAAGGTTTGCGTCTGGGACGGGGCTGGCAACCCCTCGCCCTACAGCTGCCCGGCCGTCTTCGAGACGAGCTTGCTGGAGAGGTCTGACTGGGAGGGAACCTGGATCTCCGCCGGCAAAGGTCCTGCCGGCGATATGGAACCCCCCTCGGGGGAAGAGTACGACGACCTGGCCAACGGTCTCGCCCCGAGCCCTTACCTGCGCAAGGAATTCCCACTGCACAAACCGGTCCGCAGGGCGCGCCTCTACACGACAGCCCGCGGCGTCTACGAACTCTACCTGAACGGGAACAGGATTGGGGAAGACGTGCTAGCCCCTGGCTGGACAGATTACGACAGGCGCGTCCAGTACCAGACCTACGACATCAAGCCGTTACTCGCTGAGGGCCCCAACGCCCTCGGCGCCGTCCTCGGCGACGGCTGGTTCGCGGGGTTCGTCGGGTTCGATCCCAAGCACAGGGGCGCCCTTTATGGCCCCCGCCCCCAGCTTCTCGCGCAGCTCAACGTCGAGTACGAGGACGGCACGACCGAAAGCCTCGCGACCGATGGCTCGTGGAGTTGCTCGACGGGCCCGATCCTCTTCTCCGACCTCCTCATGGGCGAGTCATACGACGCACGCAGGGAGATGCCAGGCTGGGCTGGGCTCGGCTTCGACGACTCTGGGTGGTACGAAGTAGAAGCCGAGGAGATAGGGGACACCAACCTTGTCGCCCAACCGGACGAGGGCGTCAGGGTAATAGAAGAGCTGGAAGCGAAGACTGTAACCGAGCCTGAGAGCGGCCATTACGTTTTCGACCTGGGCAGGAACATGGTCGGGTGGGTGCGCCTCGAGGTAGAGGGTGAAGCAGGAACGAAAGTGACCCTGCGTCACGCCGAGGCCTTGAACCCGGATGGCACAGTCTATACGACGAACCTGCGCTCAGCCAGGGCGACGGACAACTATGTGCTTGGGGGCGGTGGGGAGGAGGTCTACGAGCCGCGCTTCACATTCCACGGCTTCCGCTACGTCGAGGTAACAGGCTATCCTGGCGAGCCGCCGCTCGGGGCGGTCACGGGCCGCGTCGTACACTCGGCCACGCCCCCTTCAGGGTCTTTCGAGTGCTCCAGCCCGATGGTCAACAAGCTGCAGGAGAACATCGTCTGGGGCCAGCGCGGCAACTTCCTCAGCGTGCCGACCGACTGCCCGCAGCGCGACGAGCGCCTCGGCTGGACGGGCGACGCCCAGGTCTTCGTGCGCACCGCCGCCTTCAACATGGACGTCGCCACCTTCTTCGAGAAGTGGATGGCCGACGTCGAAGATGCACAGTCCCCCGAAGGCGCCTTCCCCGACGTGGCACCCCTGCTGAGTGGTTCGGGACTCATCGACCTGAGGTGGGGAGCCCCGGCCTGGGGTGATGCCGGCGTCATAGTGCCGTGGACGATCTACCGTACCTACGATGACACTCGAATCGTCGAGCGCCACTACGACGCCATGGCCCGCTGGATGGAGTACCTCTACGAAGCCAACCCCGATCTAATCCGCAAGAACAGGATGGGCAACAACTACGGCGACTGGCTCTCCCCGAAAGGGGATCTCACGCCAAAGGACCTCCTCGCCACGGCCTACTGGGCCTACGACGCGAAGCTCATGGCCGAGATGGCCGGGGCCACAGGTCGCAACGAGGACGCAAGGGAATACAGGGACCTACACGAGAACATCAAAGCCGCCTTCGAGGAGGCCTACGTCTCCCCCGACGGACGAATAAAGGGCGACACCCAGACGGGCTACCTCCTCGCCCTACACATGGAGCTTCTACCAGAAGACCTGAGATCCTCCGCAGCGGAGCACTTGGTGAGGACCATAGAGAGGGAGGACTGGCACCTCACCACGGGCTTCGCCGGGGTAGGCTACCTGTGTCCGGTACTGACGGAGGCTGGGTACACGGAAGTCGCCTATCGCCTGCTGGAGAACGAGACCTACCCTTCGTGGGGATACACCGTAAAGAACGGGGCGACCACGATCTGGGAGCGCTGGGATGGCTGGACGGAGGAGAACGGCTTCCAGTCGCCGAACATGAACTCCTTCAACCACTACTCTCTGGGCTCCGTGGGCGAGTGGCTCTACAGCTACGTTGCAGGGATAGACCTCGAGGAGCCCGGCTACGGCCGCATCGTTATCCGTCCGCGTCCAGGCGGCAGCCTTACGCACGCGAGGGCCGATTACGATTCGGTCCGCGGCAGGATTTCGAGCTCCTGGAGGATCGAGGACGGCAGGTTCGTACTGCAAGTGCTCATCCCTCCCAACGCCAAGGCCACGGTCCACATGCCTTCCACGGACGATGTCTCGGAGGGCGGCGGGCCCATGGATGAGGCCGATGGCGTCGAGTTTCTGCGCGCCGGCGATGGGGAGACCGTTCTCTACGTTGGATCTGGACGTTACGAGTTCGCTGGCAGGATGGCGCGAGGATGAGCGCCAGCTACCTCGCTGTCGACCTCGGCGCCGAGAGCGGGCGCGTCGTGCTCGGGCGCTTCGACGGCGGGCGGGTGTCACTGGAGGAGATCCACCGCTTCCCGAACCCGGCGGTCAGGCTGCCCGACGGGTTGCACTGGGACGTTCTGCGGATGCTCTCAGAGATCAAGGACGGGCTGGCGAGGGCCGTGCGGGAGGAGGAGATCGAAGGCGTCGGGGTAGATTCCTGGGGCGTTGACTTCGGGTTTCTGGACAGTGAAGGAGCGCTCGTCTCGAACCCCTACCACCACCGCGACACGCGCACGGAGGGCATGATCGAGGAGGCCTTCGGGCTCGTGCCGAAGGAGGAGATCTACGACACGACAGGCATCCAGTTTCTTCCAATAAACACCATCTACCAGCT
>JBPCIR010000203.1:0-9936 GCA_051006095.1 Rubrobacter sp.
CTGTCGGGGCCGACCAGTCCTCTGTCGAAGCGCCCTGCCAGGACTCCGGGATCCCTTCCGAACGCAGGCAGTTCACGCGGATGCCGCTCGGCCCGACCTCAGCCGCGAGCTGCTTTGTAAGGGCTTCGATCGCCGTGCATGCGATCCCGAAACCTCCCACGTAGACGCCGGGGAAGAACGCCCGGACGGCCGAGGCGGAGAACGTCAGGATCACGCCCGAGCCCTGGGTGGCCATCCGCCGCGTCGCCGCCCTGGCGGTCAGGAAATGCGTCGTCGCGCCCGTGCTGATCGGGCGCACAAAGTCCTCGCGCGACATCTCCACGAGCGGGATCAACTGTAAGTCCTGGATCGAGATGGCGTTGAAGGAGACATCAACGCTCCCCGCTCGGTCCACCACATCGCCGATGTGTTCCTCGACGGCCTGTTCATCGAGCGCATCTACCTGCGCCGTCTCGGCCACTCCTCCAGCAGAGGTTATGTCCTCGGCGACCTCATCGAGCATCGTCAGGGTACGACCGACGAGGAAGACCCTGGCACCCTCGCCGGCGAACGCACGGGCGACCGCGCCGCCTACCTTCCCTCCACCTCCATAGATCACGGCGTTCTTACCCTCGAGCAACATGTTCATCCTCCTGTAGGTTGGATACTCGGCGGCCCGGAACCTACGCCGCTTCGCAGTCGACGGGTTCTTCGATCTCTTCCTTTGCCTGGCCTTCGGGCTGCAGAACCGTCCCGGCGATGGCGATAGCCACGACGACGAGAGCTGCCCCGATCCCGAACGCGAGGTGGTAGCCGCTCGTCAACGCAGCCGTGGTTGACTCGCCGGCCCCGATCAGCGCGTTGCTCCGCGATGCCGACAGGGTCGCGAGCACGGCCAGGCCAAGGGCGCCGCCGACCTGCGCCGTCGTGTTGATCAGGCCCGAGGCAAGCCCCGCGTCGCTTGGCGTTGCGCCAGACATCGCAAGCGTCATGAGCGCCGGGAAGCAGAGGCCGGCCCCGATGCCGAGAAGGACCATCACAGGCAGGATGTGGACCACGTAATCTCCGTCGACCGGCGCCCGCGCGAACAGTGCGAGCCCAGCCATGAAAAGCGCTAGGCCCCCGAGCACCAACTTCCTGGCCCCAAAGCGCATCACCAGGCGGTCGGTATAGCGGACCGACAGCGTTCCCATCAGGATAGTGACAGGCAGGAACGCGAGACCGGTCTGCAGGGCATCGTAGGCGAGGATTCTCTGCAGGTACAGGGCACCGAGGAAGAACATCCCGAACATCCCGGCGACGCTCAGCACCTGGATCACGTTCGCCCCCGCAATGTTGCGCGAGCGGAAGATCCGCAGCGGCATGAGGGGGTTGTGCGCGGTCGCCTCACGGGCGACGAAGGCCGCCAACAGCACTAGCGAGAGGGCGCCCAGCGCCAGCGTGCGGCCGGCGCCCCAACCGTATTCGGCGGCTGGATTGACGATCGTGTAGACGCCGAGCATCAGCGAACCAGTAATGAGGACAGCACCAGGGACATCCGCGCCGTCACCGAACCCGATGCCCTTGTCAGGCTCGATCAGACGCCAGGCGAGCACCGCCGTCGCGATACCGATCGGGACGTTCACGAAGAAGATCCAGTGCCAGCTTATGGACTGGGTAAGCACGCCGCCGACGAGTAGACCAACCGCGCCGCCGGCGGAGGCGACGAAGGCGAAGACGCCGATTGCCTTCGCCTGCTCCCGCGGCTCTGGGAACATCGTGACTATCATTCCTAGTATCACAGCGGAGGTCATAGCGCCGCCAGCGCCCTGGACGAAGCGGGCCGCGACCAACAACTCCTGGCTCTGTGCGATACCACAAAGGAGCGAGGCCACCGTGAACACCGCAAGGCCCGCCAGGAACATCCCCCTGCGGGAGATCAGATCCCCGAGCCGCCCTGCGAGCAGCAGCAAACCGCCGAAGGCGATCAGATAGGCATTCACGACCCAGGCAAGACCGGACTGCGTGAAACCAAGGTCGTCCTGGATCGCCGGCAGGGCCACGTTTACCACCGTGGCATCAAGAACAATCATGAGCATCCCCACACAAAGCACGTACAGAGCGACCCAACGCTTCTGGCCACCCATCTGCTCTGAAAGCCCTTCCTCGCGCTCAAACATCTACATCGTCTCCGTTTCCCGAGATCGCAACATCATCTAGTCGGAGAATACGGCAATAGTCCTAAAAAACAACCAGAAGTCTTCCAAATCTGATCAAGATATATAGGTTTCAGTACTTGCAGTGGTATACTCACCGGTATGGGCACGAAACGCACATACGATGACGGGTGTGCGGCGGCGCATGCCCTCGACCTGGTCGGCGAGCGCTGGGCGCTGCTGGTAGTACGTGAGTTGCTGTTGGGGCCGAAGCGGTTCACGGATCTGCGGGCTGGTTTGCCCCACGCCAGTCCCAACGTCCTCGCCGAGCGGCTACGCGGGTTGGAGGCGGCTGGGATCGTGCGGCGCCGCAGGCTCCCTCCGCCGGCGGCGTCAAAGATCTACGAGTTGACCGACTGGGGCGAGGAATTGGAACCGGTCATCATCAGGCTGGGCAGGTGGGGTGCCCGCTCCCCCTCCAAGCCCGACGACGCGCCTCTCGGTGTGGACTCCCTGATCCTCTCCTTCAGGACGATGTTCGACCCCGGCGCCGCCGAGGGTCTCGAGGCTGGCTACGAGTTGAGAATGGTAGAGGACCGCTTCCGTGCCGAGGTGAGTGGAGGCAGCTTCGAGATCGAACGCGGCAGTGCGGAGCGGCCAGACGCTACTATCGAGGCCGACTCGGCCACGCTGGCCGAGCTGGTCTACAGTGGCCGCCCCCTGGCGGAGGCGCTGCGGTCGGGGGACGTGAAGATCGAAGGCGACGAGGCGGCGGTCGAACGGTTCCTCTCGCTCTTCCCCCTGCCCGAGCCTGCCGCACTCGAATTGCGGTAACTCGGCCTAACGGCGACCTCCTGGCGCGAGAGGACGACGAAATTCCTCGAAAGCTGCGACTACCTCCCCCTGGTTCAGGTCGGGACGCAGTTCGGTGGCTTCGCGTGTGTAAGAGATCGCCTCGAGTTTCTCGGTCTCGACCAGGTCGAAGGCGAACGCGCGGATCACGTCACGGTAAGCTGGTGGCCCTGTTCTTTGTAGCGCACTGCCATATCGGGGAGCGAGATGGGATCGTAGTCCTTCGCGTGTCCGGCCTGTCCGAAAGCCTCCATGCGCGCCTTTACGACCTTCTGCATCGCTGCCCTTGCGGGCTTCAGGTAGTAGCGGGGATCGAACTCCGAAGGGTCTTCGGCGAAGGCCTTGCGGATCGCGCCCGTCGCCGCCAGACGCAGGTCGGTGTCGACGTTGATCTTCCTCACGCCGTGCTTGATGCCCTCCTGGATCTCCCGCACGGGTACGCCCCACGTCGGCTGTATGTCGCCGCCGTACTCGTTGATAATGTCGACGAGCTCCTTGGGGACGCTTGAGGAGCCGTGCATGACGAGGTGTGTGGTCGGAAGCCGATCGTTGATCTCCTCGATGATGTGCATGGCGAGGACCTCGCGGTCAGGCTCCTTCGTGAACTTGTAAGCCCCGTGACTCGTCCCGATAGCGACCGCCAGAGCATCAACCCCCGTCCGCTCGACGAACTCCACGGCCTGGTCCGGGTCCGTCAGGTTCACCTCACCCGAGCCGACGTCGTCCTCTATGCCGCCGAGCGTACCAAGCTCGCCCTCCACGGTGACGCCGGACTCGTGAGCCATCTCGACGACCTCGCGTGTGACACCCACGTTGTATTCGAAGTCCGCAGGGGTCTTCCCGTCGTCCATCAGTGAGCCGTCCATCATGACGCTGGTAAAGCCCAGATCTATGGCGCTCTTGCAGGTCTCTGGGGAGTTGCCGTGGTCCTGATGCAGGGCGACCGAGATCTCGGGGTAGACCTCCGTCGCGGCCTCCATGAGATGGTACAGAAAGCGGTCGTTGGCGTACTTGCGCGCGCCCCGCGAGGCCTGAATGATGACGGGAGACCCCGTCTCGCGCGCGGCCTCCATGATAGCCTGTACCTGCTCCAGGTTGTTGACGTTGAAAGCTCCGACGCCGTAGCCGCCGTTCGCCGCCTCGTCCAGAAGCTGGCGCATCGTAACCAGTGCCATGTCAGTCACACTCCTAACTCGAAGTACCAGAACCCGCCACCGTAACGGGAACGGCAAGTATAGACGCTCTCGCGCGTCGCACCAAAGAACAGCGCCCCTCGCAGGAGCGCTCTACTTCGCAGAGATATCGACACCCTGCGAACCACGCATCCGACCACGAGCGATCAGTGTTCAGCCAAAACAAGAAGCTGACTTGCTGAAATGCTTACGTTGCGGCGTCCACAGAGACCCTGTCGGCCTGCACGATATAGCGCACGTACCAGTTCGGTCCCATCGTCCAGTAGTCGCCGAAGTTCTCTATGCAGGTCTGCAAAGAGACCATGTCCCTGCCGGCCTGCGGGGCCGTGACCCAGGTCTCGTTCGCCGTTATCTCCTTGAAACCGCTGACTTTGTAGGTGTAGGTGGTGCCGTTGACGTCGCCGAGGTAGATCACATCCCCCTTGGCCAGAAGCGGCAGGTCGTAGAACTGATGGTGGCTCGCCGTGCCAGGCCACCCGAGCCTGTGCGCCGCTATGTATGTGTTCGCGTTGTCCTGCCACGGGAAGGCCGTCTCGGGCAACTTGATGGCCCCGTAGTCCATCGCCGAGAAGTCGCCCGTGTTCGTCACGTAGTTGTCGTAGAGCCCGATCGCCGGTATGGACATCCACAGGTCGTCCGTGCGCGGCGTCGGAATCGCAGACGTCTTCGGTTCAGACTTCTGGTCAGGCTCCTTCGCCGTTTGGGATGCCTGATCCCTGGCGGCCTCTTTCTCATCAGCTTTCTGCCTGGCCTCAGTGTCGACCTTGTTCTTCTCGGCAGGGGTCTTCGTGTCCTCTTCCTCCGCGGCCACGAACTCCGCCCTGTCCTCCTTCTGCCCGCTGGCGGGCTCAGGGGCATCGGCCACGCGCACAGACGCCACCCTCGCCACACCGACCTTGTCTACGCTCCCCGAGGCGGTCGTTTGCAAGTCAGGGGACATCATGTCCCTGATCAACATCACGCTGGAGACCATGAGGGCAAGCGACAAGAGCAGGAAGAACCCGGTCCACCGGCGTCGCCTCCTGAACTTGCGTCGGTCAGACCTTTTGCCCATGTACCCTCTCCGTTCTTCTCACCTGCGCAAAAGCTGCTCTTGAACCGCGTCGCCGCCGCTTCGCCAATCGAAACATGAGCGAGATTTTAGCAGCACTTTTCGCAAAGCGGTAGAGTAATTGGTAAACATTTCTTAATAATTGGCAATGCTTCTTCGCCGGTGGCACGGAGCCTGGCCGGCCTTATACTCAGAGGAACGCCGGTCCCCTGGCACTGGTCCGATAGCCGAGATACGGTAGTATATGTGCTGTTCCCGAGACCTCCCCCGGCCCTGGCGTTGTCCGAAACACAGACCGGTTCGGGCATCCGGCGGCGGTTAGCGGGGGATAGGAACCGGTGATCGTTTCCAAGATTATAGAGAGGTTGGCGGTTGAACACGGAGACGGAGAGAAACACGGGAACCATGTCCGGGGAGTCCACCCTTGTTGCGCGGGGGCTCAAGAAGAGCTACGCGGGCTTCGAGGCGGTCAGGGGCGTCGACTTCAGGGTATCTGGTGGAGAATGTTTCGGCTTTCTGGGCCCGAACGGGGCTGGGAAGACGACGACGATGAAGATGATCTACGGGGCCGTAATACCGACGGGCGGAGAGCTCTCCGTAGCGGGCCTCGACATCTACCATCGTGAGCGGGAGATCAAACGCCGCATCGGAGTCGTCCCGCAGGAGAACAACCTCGACGACGAGTTGAAGGTGGAGGAGAACCTGCTCATCTACGGCAGGTACTACGACCTTCCGCGCAAGCTGGTACTCAGGAGGGCTGAGGAGCTTCTCGACTTCATGCAGCTCTCCGAGAAGGCCGAGGCGACGGTCGAGCAGCTCTCTGGCGGGATGAAGCGGCGCCTGCTCATCGCCAGGGCCCTGCTCAACGACCCCGAGATCGTCGTCCTCGACGAGCCGACAACGGGCCTCGACCCGCAGGCGCGCCTGCTCGTCTGGGACCGGTTGCGCGAGCTCACAGATGAGGGCAAGACCCTCATCCTCACGACCCACTACATGGAGGAAGCCGCGCGGTTGTGTGACAGGCTGGTCATCATGGAGGGGGGTTTGATCATCGCAGAAGGGACTCCTGGGGCGCTGGTCGAAGAGCACGTCAGCCCTCAGGTCCTCGAGTTCAGGACGGACCACAGGTCCCTCGAAGAGCTCATTCCCATTATCGAGGCTGCCTCCGACGCCTTCGAGCGGACAGGCGATGAGTCGATCCTCGCCTACACCGAAGATGCTGATGCGCTTCTCGAGAGAGTGCGGAGCTCGGGGACGAAGATCGAGAACACCGTCTACCGTCAGGCCGGGCTCGAGGACGTATTCCTGCGGCTTACGGGGAGGAGGTTGGTCGAGTAGTGGGCACGATAAGGATACCCTCAGCGCGCGGATCGTTCAGGGTGTGGCAACGCAACATCACCATATTCCGGAAGTACTGGAAGACCATTTTGTTCCCGAACTTCGTCGAGCCGCTGTTGTATCTGGCGGCCCTCGGGCTCGGGCTCGGGGCGTTCATCCAGCAGGGGGGCATCAACGGCCAGCCCTACGTGCAGTTCGTGGCGCCCGGGCTGCTTGCGAGCAACGCCATGTTCGCCGCCTCCTTCGAGAGCACGTTCAACACCTTCGTCAAGCTCAAGATAGACAAGATCTACGACGCCATAATAACCACACCGGTCAACGCGGAGGACGTGGTTGGCGGTGAGTATCTTTGGGCGGGGACGCGAGCAGCACTCTACGGCACCGCGTTTCTCGCGATGATACTGGTGCTCGGGATCGTGTTCGGGCAGCCGCTCGTCACGTCGTGGTGGGCCCTGCTGTTGCCCCTGATGCTGCTCTTGATCGGCATCATGTTCAGCGTGATGGGCACGTTGTTTACCAGCCTCATAGAGCGCATAGACCTCTACGCCTACTACTTTACCCTCGTCGTGACGCCGCTCTTTCTGTTGTCCGGTGTCTTCTTTCCAGTGGACGACTTCCCTCCGCCGGTCCCGCAGGTCGCCTGGCTCACGCCGCTCTACCACGCAGTCAACGTGTGCAGGGCGCTCGCCACGGGCCCGTCGCCGGCGGTGCTCGTCGACATAGCCTGGATGATCGTGTTCACCAGCGTGCTGGCCTTGATCCCGGTCCAGATCATGCGCAGGCGGCTCATCGGCTGAGGTCGGGACTCTGGTAGGATGATCCTATGGAGGCCGAGCAGTTTACCGTACGCCTCGCCCGCCCTGATGATGACCAGGCTATCGCCGCCCTCGTCGTAGAAGGATTCATGGACCAGTTCAGGCACGTCTTCGGCGGTAGGATGGACCGCGCGATCAAGATCATGGAGCGGTGGGTCTGCCTGGAGCACATCTCCGGCGGGGTGAGATCCCTGGTGGTCGAAGGGTACGCGGATTCGGAGATCGCCGGCAGCGTCGGCCTCAGGACCGAAGTCTCGAGAGAAGACATCCTCGCCCGCGGTCTGTGGAAATCTCTCACCCGCAACCTCGGTATTCCGCGGGCTGTCTGGGCGACGACCCTACTCTCCTACCCAACATACTCCTCAGTCGCCTCAGAGGCCTACGTCGAGCGGCTCGTGATCTCCCCCTCCTTCCGGCGCCAGGGAATGGCGCGGCGCCTGCTTGCGGCAGCAGAAGATCTCGCCAGGGACGCTGGCAAGAAGACCATCGGCCTGCACGTAACGGGCAACAACCTGGGCGCCCTGCGACTCTACGAGGCAGAGGGTTACGAAGTGGTCTCGCGGCAGAGATCTATTATCGCGGCCTGGTTTCTGGACATCCGCGAGTGGCTGTATCTGAAGAAGGAGCTCTAGCGGGGAGGTTCTTCCGGGTCGGGAGGGTAGTCGTGTTCGTCGTCCTGGCGCCGCTCGCGTGGGCCGAATTCGCGCCGCGTCTCGGGCCAGTCGAAGAGGTCTTCGGGCAGCTCGGGTAGAAAATCTTCATCAGAGGGCTCGCGTCTGGCCCTGCCGCCGGGTGTCGGTGGCTTCTCGACGACGTCTGGGTACGTCTGCGGAGGTGGGACCCTGGCCGGGTACCTTCCCCCTTGTTTTCGGACGACCCTGGGCACGTCATCCCGTTCGGCTTCAGAGACCGTGGGGCGTTGGCTGAGATCTGCCGTATCATCCGATGGGCCGGTGGCGTCTTCAGAAGGTTGCGCCTCGCCGGTCTCGTCCACTGAGTGGGTTTCGGCCCCTTCCTTCGTCTCCGGGGCCGGGTGGACGTAATCCAGGTAACGGGCGTCGCCCGTCAGGAAGGCGAGAATCTGGGCGTTGAACTCGGCGATACGCTCGATCATGGGCAGGTGGCCGCATTCGTCTATAAGGCAGATCTCGGCCTTGTCGACGCCCCCGGCCCAAACCCCGACCGATTGAGGGTCGACGATCTGGTCATCCTCCCCAGCGACGACGAGAAACGGGATCTTTATGATCCTGGCCTGCCTGGCGAGCCTGCCGCGGGAGATCTCACGCCTCGAGATACTCAGGGTCTTGGAGACGGCAGCGGGCGTGGACCGTCCGGCGTCATCCACCACTACGTCTGTGAGGTCGTCGGAGTCGGCGACGAAGGGCCGCATCCAGAGGCGGCGGACAGGACGCGCCGCGCGCCCCAGGGCGTAGAAGATGGGGCCGATGACGGGCACTGTGACGAGCCACAACATGGTCGGAAGGTCGATCTGGTTCTCGTCGGCGGGGGTCGAGATGACGACGAGGCGTCCGACGACGTCGGGATGATCGGCCGCAAGCTTTACGGCCATGGCCCCGCCGAGGTCGTGGCCGATGACGTTGGCGTGGGTCAGGCCGAAGTGGGCGCAGAAAGCGTAGAGAAGCCTGCTCCCGTTTCGTATCCCGTATCCGGAGAGGGGCTTGTCAGACTCCCCGAAACCGTTCAGGTCGAGGGTATACACGGTGAAGCGCTGCGCCAGACGCCCTGCGAGCTGCTCCCAGATGCGGGACGAGGATAACCAGCCGTGTACGAGTACGACCGCGGGGCCCCCGCCGATGACGTTGTAGCGGATCCAGGCCCCCTCGAGTTCCAGATACTCCGTGTCGCGGGCGCTCTCGACTTCCCTGGCGTCACGCCCGAGCGCGACGGAGGCGGCGAGTATCACAGCAACCGCGACGAACAAGACTATCAATGTGATGCCCATGGGAGCCATGATAACGCAACAACGGGGGCTCTCGCATGATCTGCGGGTGTGCCGCCCTCCTGCTTATGAGCCCCAGCGCCTGCTAACAACCCACCGGAAGTTCACACGCTGCTGCATCTCGTCGTTCATCGCTTTGCGCGCCGCCCGCTAGCTCCACGGACCGGAGCGAAGTTTCTACCCCGTCTTGTCCTCGTTCCCGCTCAGCCGATCCTCTCACGCCTGTCGTGGCTGTAGAGGTACTCAAGCTGGGAGCGAAGGAGGGTGCGATCATAGAGGCCCGCGTGGCAGTCTATGCAGAAAAGGACCTCCTCGGGGCGTCCGGGGTGCAGGTCGTTGTCCATCATGAAATCAAGGAGCTCCTTGTACTCTTCGCCGACCTGATCCACGAACTCCGAAAACGAGATGCGGCCGGAGATCAAACGTTCGCACGCTTCGCACGGATCCAGCTTTCCCAGACGACGGTTGGTGTGCCTCACGATGAGGCCGGGGGCGATGTCTCCCAGACCCATTCCCTCCTTCATCACCAAGACGGTCCCTTTCTAGCCCCCGGAGGGGTCGTTCCCCGTTTTCCTGACACCCCTTAGGCCGCCGGCGCCCCTTCCGCTGGCGG
>JBPCIR010000204.1:0-20329 GCA_051006095.1 Rubrobacter sp.
GGGTTCGACGGACACAAGACGATGGCGTCGGCGCCGCTGATCGCCGCAAGGACACCTTCCGTGGGCCTGGCCTCCTCGATACCGCGCAGCTCGATCCCGAGTACCTCGTCCCTCTGCCCACGGCGCACGAAGTATTCCTGGAACTCCAGGCGGCCTTCAGGGGTCTCTAACACCGTCGAGATAGGATCGTCGCTCATCGGCAGAAGAACGCTCTCCACGCCCAGAGCAGCGGATAGCCTGGCCGTAACCTCCGTCAACGTCTCGCCGGAGCGCATGCGGGACGTTCTGAGTACGTGGGTAGCGAGGTCCCTATCGCCAAGCTTGAACCAGGTCTCCTCGCCGTAGCGTTCGAGCAAGTTCAAGGTCTCGAAAGACTCGCCCGCAATCCCCCAGCCGGTCTCGGGATTGGAGATGCCGGCCAGCGTGTACATGACAGTGTCGACGTCGGGGCAGATGTGCAGCCCCCAGAGGTCGAAGTCGTCGGCGGTATTCACTACTACCGAGAGATCCCCCGGTGACAACACGTTCTGCAGACCACTCGCGAGCTTCGCGCCGCCGACCCCGCCGGCGAGCGCGCAGACCTTCATCGCACCCCTGACACGGAGCGGCCTGCCCTAGCCGGCCGCGACATCGTTACCATCGGATCCCCCGAGGGCGTAGGTCGTTAGCGCCAGGGCGCTGAGGGCGTCGGTGATCCTGCCGTCCATCACCATAGCGACAGCCTGGCGCACGGGGACGCGTCGCACGCCGATGACCTCGGTCCCTTCTGGCCTCTGTTCCCCCGGTACGAGACCTGTGGCGAGAAACCACACAGCATACTCGTCGGCGACAGAGTTGGAGAGGTAAGCCTCCCCGAGCATCCGCCAGTTCCTGGCTTCGAGGCCAGTCTCCTCCCTGAGCTCGCGCTGTGCTGCACGCAGGGGTTCCTCGTCCTCGGGGCAGCCGCCCTCGGGGATCTCCCACGAGTAGCGTTCGAGGGGATAGCGGTACTGACCCACGAGGTAGACGTGATCCTGCTCCACCGGCAGGACGCCGACGGCGGTGTTCTTGTAGTGGACGACACCGTAGATACCAGGCTCGCCGTCGGGCCTTATCACCCTGTCCTCACGAACCGAGATCCAGGGGTTCTCGTAGACGTTCCTCGAACCTAGCGTCCGCCACGGGCTCCGTGTCTCGTCCTGCCTCAAGGTCCCTCCAGGTCAGCACCGCTGAAGGTCTCGGCGAAGCGCCGGTCCAGCCGAACGAGCAGGGCGGCAGGCGGGGCTACGCCGTGCCTATTGGCGAGCGACGACATCAGCTCCCTCCCCCACCCCCAGGCCGAGAGATACGCCTGCTGCAGCTTATCCCTGTCCAGGCTGGCGGTGCAGGCCACGTACCTGGCGTAGGAGGTCTCGGAGATCTCCGTCTCCAGGAACTTCGAGGAGTTGAACCAGTGCAACGTCGACCCCTCGAGCACCCTGACCATCTGTAACAGGCGGTCGCGCACGATACCGAGGAGGTCCAACGAACGCGCCAGCTCGCCCCTGGCGAAGAGGTTGGCACCGAAGACGGACCAGTTCACGAAGCAGTCGCAGACGAAGCGTATCTGCCCCGGCGTATCGCGCTCCGGCGGCGGACCGACGATCTCTCGCAGGCGTGGGGCCAACTCTCCGGTGCGGTCGAGGAGGAGGGTGTCTTCGAGCGCGGGAAGCCAGTCCGCGTCCCTCATCGACTCGTCGACGACACTCTCGATCTCCGATGCGCGGTCGAAGTGGAACTCGCCCCTTACGAGGTTCTCGAAGATCGCCGTCCCGTTGCCGTACTCGTTCACGAAGTAAAGCCCGACGGGTGAGATCCTGGAGACCCACTCCTCCTGGTCGAGATTCTCCAACTCCTCATCCTCGAAAAACAGAATGAACTCGATATCCGAGAACCCGTCCCCCTCGCCCTGGGCGAAGGAACCGTACATCATCGCCGCCGCGAGCCGTTCATCCTCCCGGCAGACGCGGCGCGTGCGTTCGATCATGGCTTCCTGTTGGAGCATCGACCTCCGTACTATCCGACCCTGTGCCCGGGCTGCTATCTTAGCACCACAGATGTCGCGACCCGCCAGGTGCCGGCAGATACCCGACCAGGAGGAGAGGCGTGGCGTACTCTGACCCGGGATACGTAACGAGGCAGTACCGTGACGCCTCGAACCTGGAAGCCCGCATCGCGCTGCACGAACGTTTCAGTACCAACCCCTACGGCCTGCCGCGTTGGATCTTCGACCACTTCGGGCTGCAAGACGAGACTAACGTTTTGGAAGTCGGTTGCGGTCCCGGCCGCCTGTGGACCGAGAACCTGGATCGCCTCCCGAAACGATGGGGCATCACGCTAACGGATGCGTCGCCCGGCATGGTGCGCGAAGCCGAACGAAACCTCAGCGGGTTCTCGCGGCGCTTCGAGCTTCGGGAAGCGGACGTCCAGGAACTGCCCTTCGAGAGCGAGCGATTCGACGCCGTGATCGCCAACCACATGCTCTACCACGTACCGAACAGGCCGAGGGCTCTCTCGGAGATCAGCCGCGTCCTGAAGCCTGGCGGTGTCCTGTACGCCGCGACGAACGGCGAGCGCACGCAGAGCGAGATGGGTTGGATGCAGCGTATCCTCGACCCCTCGCGCACCGCGGAAGGGTACTTTCGGGATCCTCTTGGCTTCAGTCTGGAGAACGGAGCAGAGCAACTCTCGCCGTGGTTTTCGGACGTCACGCTGCGAAGGTACGAAGACACGCTGGCCGTCACCGAGGTAGAACCGCTGGTCGAATACCTGCTATCAGGTTCTGCGGCCGACGCCGCCCTGCAGGAATGCAGCGCCGACGAGTTCGGCCTGAGGGTATCGGACCTGGCCGGGCGCCTGGAACAAGAGCTCGATTCGCAGGGCATGATACGCATCACCAAAGACACAGGACTGTTCATTGCCCGCAAGTGAAGGTGTGGAGATCCTGGTCGCGCGGACTTTCGATGACCCCGAAGACGGCTTCGGACTGCAACAGGCCGTGCTCGAGGAGGTCGCGGCGCGAGAACGAGGCCCAACAGCCCTGATGTGGACTTCCTCGAGCTACGTCGGTGCGACGCGACAGGAAACACGTCTGCCCGGCTATGCGGCGGCGACGGAGGCTGCCACAGGACTCGGCTTCCCCGTGCTTGTGCGGAACTCCGGCGGCGGGGCCGTCGCGGCGAACAGGGGCTCTGTGTCGTTCTCTCTTACCTTCCCTGTAGAGGATCTGCGCCACGGTCTCTACGAGCGCTACGCGGAGGGCCTGGAGCTCATCGCCTCAGCGCTGCGACGTGTCGGGGTCGAAGCGGAGGGCGGCGAGGTCGAGGGCGAGTTCTGTCCCGGGGCTTACTCCGTGCGCTCGGGCGGTCCGTGGGGCGTCAAACACGCCGGGCTCGCGCAACGGGTCACGCGCCGGGCCGCCCGCCTCGAAGCCCTCGTGCTGGTCTCGCAGACGGATGAGCTCAAGGCCGTACTGGAGCGTGTCTACGGCCTCCTCGGACTGCCGTTCCGGCCAGCGAGCATCGGGGACCTGCCGGCGGAGGTAGCGTGCGTGATAAAGGCGCTCTCGGAGGAGGTGCGCGGGCGTTACCAGACCGAGGAAGGCCAGGTCTGGAAGAAGACCATGGCCCGGGCGCGGTCTTTGCGGGGAGAGTGGCGCGTTATCCCCGACAAAGGTTCTTCGTTGTGAGGTAAAGTCTCGCCCGATGGAATTCGTATTCAACGCATTCGTGACGCTGCTCGTGGTCGTTGACCCCCTGGGTCTCGCCCCCATCTTCGCCGCGCTCACGCGCGGTTTCTCGGATAAACAGAAGCGTGAGTCTGCGATCAGGGGCACGCTGCTCGGAACCGCCATTCTCTTCCTGTTCGCCCTCGCCGGCGACGTGCTGCTCGAGGCCCTAGGCATCGGACTGCCGGCTTTCAGGATCGCCGGCGGCCTGCTGCTCTTTCTCCTCGCGCTCGACATGGTCTTCGCCAGGCCTTCAGGGATACGCGCAACGAGCGTGCGCGACCAGGAGGAGGAATCCTACCAGCAAGACATCTCCGTCTTCCCGCTCGCCATCCCGCTTCTGGCAGGACCGGGGGCGATCACCACGGTTCTCCTCTATACGGGCGGCAGCGGCGCGGGCCAGGTAGCCCTGTTCATGGCGGTACTCTTCGTGATACTGCTTCTGACCCTGGGCTCCCTGCTACTCGCCCCGCGCGTCATGCGGCTCTTCGGTGAGACCGGGGCCAACGTACTCTCGCGCGTCCTCGGAGTGTTGCTCGCCGCGCTCGCCGTCCAGTTCGTGATCGACGGCCTCCAGTCGAGCCTCGCCTGAAGGACGGATATACTCTCCTTTATGTCGCGCGCACCCATAGTGATCGTCGGCGGGGCCTCCTGGTGGCCGTCTAGTTACCGCAACTTCGCGGACATGCTGAGGGAGATCTCCGGCTCCGAGGTGCACGTCGCCCCCGTGACGCCCCTGGACTGGACCCTTGGATACCTCAGGGGCTTCGGACAACTGGTCTTCGAGGTCGCGAGCACGGTGGACAGGGCGCTGCTCGAGAGCGAGGCGAAGAAGGCTGTGCTCGTCGGTCATTCGGCGGGCGGTCTCGCGTGCAGGGTGTACATCGGCGGAGATCCTCCGTACGGAGGCCGGCGCTACTCGGGACACAGGAGGGTGGAGTGCCTTGTCACACTAGGTACTCCACACAACATAGCGAATAGAGAACGTCTCGCCCCGATCACCCGCGTAAACGAGCTCTTCCCAGGTGCCCTCCATTCTGAGGCGGGCCTGCGCTACCTCTCGGTCGCCGGTAGCGCCGACGACGGCGCCTCTTCACCCAGAAGCCGCAAGCGCTACGAGCGCTTCGTCGAAGACGGAAGGGTTGCCGGAGACGGGGTCGTGCCTGTCGATTCGGCGCTGCTTCCCGGCTCGGAGAGCCTGGTCGTGGATGGGGTCCATCACAACAGGCGTCTCGGCCACTGGTACGGCTCGGACAGGGAGACAGTAGAGCGATGGTGGCCCGAGGAGTTGCGTGTGGGAGGCTCACTCGTTGGAGACCAGCGTGCACAGTAGCACCCAGCCTACGAGAGAGGGTGTGGATGACACCTGACGGTGCTAACGAGCGGGAGCATCCCTGGGAGGTCAGGGACGCCGACGCCGACGCTTTACGGAGCGCGATGAGCCACTTCCCTACTGGCGTGACAGTAGTGACGAGCGGGCGTGAGGAGAGAGTCGAGGGCATGACCGCCAACGCGGTGATCTCCGTCTCCCTCGACCCTCTGCTCTTCCTGGTGAGCGTACACAAAGACGCGCGCCTCAACCCACGCATCAGGGAGGATGGCTCCTTTACGGTGAACCTCCTCGCAGACGACCAGGAAGGACTAAGCAGGCTCTTCGCCTCGCCCGAACGATCCAGCGGACTTCAGGCGCTCCACTCTTTGGGCGGCGGCTACGGCTCGACGGGGGCGCCGCTGGCGGCCGGGGCACTGGCGGCGATCGACTGCGAGCTGGCCGAGATCTACGCCGGAGGCGACCACGATCTGTTTCTCGGCAGGGTCGTCGAGGTCCGACTCGGCGATACACGCAAGGGACCACTGATCTTCCACGAGGGCGGCTATCCGGCCTTGAAGGCTGCCCCCCGCCCGGAGGAATCGGGCGCTTTCGTCGACTCCGTCAGGGGCTTCGACGCCCGTCTGAACCGTCTGCGCGACAGAAAGCGGCGCTAGGTGATAAGCAAGGACCTGCTCCCCATCGTCCGTCCTCGTCCCTCGGATACCGGGGGTCTCGTCTTCGCCGAAGGCAATGAAGAAGACGGCATGATCCTGGACGGTAAAGCCCGCTCCCCGGCGACGGGAGGAATCTACGAGATCAAGGACGGATACCTGGATCTCCTGAAGACCAGCACAGGCGCAGACAGCCTCGCCAACCTCACCAACTTCCTGCCTGGCGCCGGACGCGGCTACGAACCTCTCTGGCGCGTCCGCTCCCTGAACCTGCTCACCGGTGAACCCTTCCCGAACGAGCGGGAGCTCGAGATCATCACCCGCCTCGTCCGTCCCGTACGCGAAGGCCGCTACCTCGACCTGGGTTGCTCCGCGGGTCTGTATACCCGCAGCCTTAGCCGCAACCTCGACAGCGGCCTCGCTGTCGGAATAGATATCTCACCCTCCATGCTGAGGGAAGCGAACCGGCGAGCACGCGCGATCGGGGCGAACCCATCCTTCGTCAGGGCGAACGCGAAGAACCTTCCTTTCTTCGATGCCTCTTTTGCGGGCGCCGTCTGCGGCGGCTCCCTCAACGAGTTCGGCGACCCGGCCCGTGCCCTTCGGGAGACTCATAGGGTCCTCGAACCAGGCGGAAGACTCGCTATTATGGGCATCCTGCTGGCCGCCACGCCGCGTGGACGCCGGCTCCAGCGCTTCCTCTCCACGGGCGGTATAAGGTTCTTCCATCCCGACGAGCCACAGAGCCTCCTCGGCCACACAGGCTTCGAGCCCGACCCACTCCAGACGTATGGTCCCATCTTCTTCGCCGGCGCAACGCGTAGAGGCTGACACTTCCGCCGCGTCCTATAAGGCCTCGACCACGTCGGGGGTCGGTAGCGCCCCCTGGGCACCCGCCTTTGTCACCGCCGCCGACCCGGCCCGCACAGCGTAGGCAACCGCGTCTTCCAGAGGGACGTCGTCGGCGAGCCTTGCGGCCAGGGCCCCGACGAACGCGTCTCCACCACCTGTCGTATCCACGACCTCCACACTCGGGGCCGCGATGTGCTTCGCGGATTCGCCGCCCGAGAAGACGGCGCCATTTTCTCCGACCGTGACCACCACGGATTTTGGTCCCAGAGAAAGGAGTTCGGGGACGGCAGAGAGGGCCCCATCTACACCCTCGACGCTCTCTCCGAGGAGGAAGGCAGCTTCATGCTCGTTGAGCACCAGGGGGTCCAGCTTCTCGAGCAGTGACCGCGGAACATCGAATGGAGGCGCAAGGTTGACGAGCGCGCGGGTCCCGTTACCTGATGCGACCTCGACGGCCCGCAGGACGACCTCGCGCTGGACCTCCATCTGGACGACGAGTAGGTGCGCCTCGCCGATAGATTCGGAAGCATCGTCTATGTCCTCCACTGTGAGGCGGCGGTTCGCGCCGGGGGCGACCGTGATCGCGTTCTCCCCGTCCGGGGTTACGGTTATGAAAGCCGTGCCTGTGGAAGAGTCAGGAACCTCTCGCACGAGGCTCGTATCGACGCCTTTATCGGCGAGCGACCGTATAAGCGGCTCGCCGAACCCATCGTCGCCAACGCGTCCAAGGAAGGTCACGCTCGCGTCGAGGAGGGCCGCTGCGGCGGCCTGGTTGGCCCCCTTGCCGCCGTTGTGTGTCGCGAGCCGGGCGTCCGTGACCGTCTCGCCTGGCGTAGGGCGGCGCTCCACGCTCAGGACGAAGTCCTGGTTGATCGAACCGACGACGAAGACCTCAACCACTCAGGATCTCCTCTCCCGACTCACCTAGCCCAAGAGTTCTGGGACCTCGGGGTCGACCATTACCTCCAGCAGATACGGCCTCCCCGCGTTCAGGGCACGCTTGACGGCGGGAAGAAGTTCTCCATCCTTCTCTACAAGCTCGCCATCGACGCCGAGTCCCCTCGCGACCCCGACGAAGTCTATTCCCTCCACGTCGAGCCCTGGCACCTTGTCCCCCGCGCCGATGGCGTCTCGGAACCCCTTGAGAATGGAGTAACCTCTGTTGTTGACGACGATAAAAGCGACGTCGGCCCCGTAGCGGGCCGCGCTCCAGAGCGCCTGGATCGAGTACATGCTCGACCCGTCACCTATGGTGCAGACGACGGGCCTGTCCGGGACCGCGAGCTTGAATCCGACGGAGCCAGGCATACAGAAGCCGAGCCCCCCGGCGGCCGAGGTATGGTAGCCGCCGGGCCGGTCGAAACGGATGTACTTGTGGAGCTTCGCCTTGCTCGAGGCCGTCTCATCGAAGACGACTGCATCCTCGGGCAGTACTCTTGCGATGGTGTGCATAACGTACTCCACCGACATCGGCGTTCCTGCCTCCGGTTCTGCTGGCGGCTCCTGGGCAAGCGGGGGTGTGCGGTCCACCCCTGACAATAACTCCGTCAAACCCTGGATAGCAAGCCCAACGTCCCCAACAACGCTCGTCCCGACGGCCGCGCGGGCCGCCTCCTCAGGGTCTTCGGAGACGTGGAGTACCTGCGCCTGGCCTGCGAAAGTCGGGCCTGGTACGTAGGGATAGTAGAGAAAGACTGGCGCACCGAGGACGAGGACGACGTCGTGGTCAGAGAGCCGTTCGGCGAGCTGCTTCTGGGACGGGGGCAGATGCCCCTGGAAGTGTGGGTGGTTCTGGGGGAAGCTGGCGAGCGGGGAGATGGGGTCCTGCCAGACGGGCGCCGCAAGCCTCTCGGCGAGCTTGACGGCCTCGTGAAAGGCCCCTGACCGTTCGACGCCGGCCCCCGTGACCACGGCGGGGTTTCGTGCTTCCCTGAGAATGCCGGCGAACCGCCCGATAGCATCGGGGTCCGGGGCGATGCGGTGGATCACGTCGTGCACTTCCAGCGGTTCGGCTTCCGCTTCCCAGTCGTCCATCGGGATCGAGACGAAGACAGGACCCCTGGGCTGTTGCATAGCGGTGTGGAAGGCGTGCCGGATCTCCCCAGGCACGTCTTCGGCCCGCACGGGCTCGAAGCTTCCTTTTGCGTAGGGCTTCGCGAGCTCGACGAGCTTTCCGGTGAGCAGCGGTTCTAGGGATCTGTGACGCCTGTCCTGCTGTCCGGCGGTGACCACGAGCGGGGTCTTGTTGTGCCACGCTGTGATCATAGCCCCCATAGCGTTGCCGAGGCCGGGTCCGGTGTGCAGATTGACCAGAGCGGCCCGACCCTTGCCCTGGGCGAACCCCTCGGCCATCCCGAGGACCGTCGCCTCCTGGAGTCCGAGCACGTAGCGGAAGTCTTCGGGGAAGTCTTTCAGGAAAGGCAACTCCGTCGAGCCTGGGTTGCCGAAGACCGTAGTCATCCCAAGACGGCGCAAGAGATCGAAGGTCGCCTCGCGGACCGTAGCCATACGCCTCTCCCCTCTGTGAGATTCTGCCCCTCGGGCCAAATATATCAGAGGAGGCGCGCAGGCTTCACCGGCGCACCGCTAACGAACACTCGGATCGGGCCCCGGCTCAGGAAGGAGGGTCACCTCGCAGGGGCTTTCGGTACCTCTACTTGCGACTCGCGGCCAGTGCCCGCACGATCACGGAAGCGAGTACGAGCGCCACCGCCCTGACCAGCCCTTGCAGTAAGGCCTCGGTCAGATCGTCCCTTATGCCCCTGCGTTCGGGGATCTTCTCCCCTATAAACCTGGTCAGCGGCTGGCTGAGGCCTATGGAGATACCTATGGACAGCAGCGTCAGCAGCCGCTGCTGAGTCTTGTCGCTCATCGCACTACTCCTCTCTCTCGACGCCGCGGGGTCGCCTATCCCGCGCATCTCTCTCACCAGGTCGAGGCCGGCGACAGTGATAGTGTACTCGGACGCGGTCTCGGCCGGTGCGATGTATCGTTGGTCGACGAGGTATCTGGCGGCGACGTCGCACTCGGTGGACTCGGGGTCGAGATCGGCCCTCGGCGCCGCGCCCTGGCCTGGCATCCCTGGTCCCCCGATCGGCACCAGATCAGTGAGCTTCCCTCCCGACAGGTCGTAGAAAGCTCCAAGAAGCCGCATCGCGGTCTCTTCTACCCCGCTTGTAGCCAAGTTCCTACCCTCCCCGGCCTACGAACGGCCATTCGACGGCACTTATACGGTACCCGACCCTTGCGCCTCCTAACCTTCGTAAGGTCCCAACCAGAAGTGTAGAATGGTGCGGTTAGCGTTTTGGAGCCGGACCAAGGGCAGGATGACAGAAGCGAGAAGAACAGTGTTGGACGACCGCTACGACGTCGTCCGACCACTTGGTAGTGGAGGCATGGGCGAGGTGTTCCTGGCCCGCGACCGGGTGCTCGGGCGCGATGTGGCGCTGAAGGTGCTGAGGAAACAGTTCGCCGGCGACGAGGAGTTCGCCGAGCGCTTCAAGCGCGAGGCCATGAGCGCAGCGTCCCTCTCCCACCCGAACATCGTTCAGGTCTACGACAGGGGTGAGACGGAAGAAGGGGACTCCTACATAGCCATGGAATACGTGCCCGGCGGCACGCTCAAGGAGAGGATCTCCGGGGACGGCCCGCTCGAGGCGGCAGACGCGGCGGCGATCGGGGCGCAGGTCGCCGAGGCGCTCGGTGCGGCCCACGACAGGGGTATGGTCCACCGCGACATAAAGCCCCAGAACGTACTACTCACCGCCAGCGGCGGGGCGAAGGTGGCTGACTTCGGCATCGCCAGGGCAGGCTCCTCAGCGACCATCTCCCGGACGGGGTCCGTGATGGGCACCGCCGGCTACATGTCCCCCGAACAGGCACTCGGCAAGCCCGCGACCCCGAAGAGCGATCTCTACTCCCTAGGGGTGGTCCTCTACGAGGCTCTAACAGGCGAGCTACCGTTCACCGCGGACAATCCTATCGCCGTCTCGATGAAGCACGTCAACGAACCGCTGCGGCCCCCCATGGAACTAAACCCCGGTATACCCGGTGGCATGAACGCCCTCGTGACAAAGCTCCTGGCGAAAGACCCAAAAGACCGTTACGCGGACTCCGACGAGCTTGCGGACGATCTCTTGAGGATAAGCCGCGGACTCGCGCCGGTCGCGGCGGGAGTCGAAACGATGCAGAGACCGCGCGCGCAGCGTACCGCTGGCGTGTCGTCAACGCGTACGAACGAGATGCCAAGATCCCGACCTGCTCCCGCGCCGAGGCGCCGCCGGCGGGGTCTGCCCTGGATGTTGATCGCAGTCGTCGCGATCCTGTTCACCCTCGGCATACTCGGCAGCCTCCAGGCCGTTCTGGGAGCAGACGCCATGAAGGGCTGGTTCGACGTCTTCCAGGGAGACCAGCGATCGCCGGGCCAGCCCGCTGGAGCGGAGAAAGTGAACGTGCCCGAAGTGGCCGGGCTCACCAGGAACGTGGCGGAGCATAGGCTCGACGTCGCGGGACTGGAGGTCGGGCGGGTAAGTTCGTTTCCGAGCGACAGTGTCGCCGCTGGCAGGGTGATCGAGCCCGGCATCGCTGCAGGCGCGCCGGTCGAGCCAGGCACCGGGGTGAACCTGACTATCAGCTCGGGACCACAACCTTCCTCCTCCGCGAGCTCGTCCGCGTCCGCCCAGTCAAGCCCAGAACCCGCAACCTCGTCAGCCTCCTCCGCGTCGGCGCAGCCTGCCCCGCGCGAGGACCGCCGGACGGTCGAGAGGCCGGCGGCCAGAGAGAACGTCCCCAAAGCCAAAGTACCTAGGACCAAGGTGCAGAAGAGTCCACCAGCACGAAAGCCGAACGTGGCCGCACCAGCAAGGGAACCTGGAGACGACAGCGGGGGACAAGGCCGCGGTCGAGGACGCGGGCGCGGTGGAGAAGAAGGCGGTGAGGACTGAAGCGCTCGGCAGAGGTACCGACTTGCTGCGAATCGCGCATTCGGCTACGAGCAAACTCATGCTGAAGTGCTGACTGGCTGAAATGCTGAAAAGGAGAGAATCATGAAGGCGATCCGGATACACGAGTTCGGCGAACCCGAGGTCCTCGGCTACGAGGACGTCGAGATCCCGGAACCTGGTCCCGGTCAGGCGCGCGTGAAGCTAGCTGCCTCCGGGGTCAACTTTATAGACGTCTACCAGCGCACGGGCCTATACCCCGGTGACGTCCCTCGTACGCTCGGGCTCGAAGGCGCCGGCGAGGTCGACGCTATCGGTGAAGGCGTCGATGACGTGTCGGCAGGCGACTACGTTGCGTTCGCGAGCACGCCGGGATCCTACGCAGAGTACGTGGTCGCCCCCGCCGAGAACCTGGTGCCTTTCAACCCCACGCTGGTCGAGGCACGGGTCGCCGCGGCCGTCATGCTCCAGGGCATGACCGCACACTACCTGACACACAGCACCTTCCCATTACAGGAGGGTCAGACGGCGCTCGTCCACGCCTCAGCAGGAGGCGTCGGGCTTCTGCTCGTCCAGCTCGCGAAACTGCGGGGGGCGACTGTGATCGGGACCGCAGGCACCGAGGAGAAGGCGAAGCTCGCTAGGGAGGCGGGGGCCGACGAGGTCATCCTCTACACCGAACAGGACTTCGTGGAGGAGACGAACCGCATCACGGGCGGAGAAGGCGTACACGTCGTCTACGACTCTGTGGGCAAGGAGACCTTCGACGGCGGCCTCGATGTCTTGCGCCCGCGCGGCTACATGGTGCTATTCGGCGCATCCAGCGGTCCCGTACCCCCGTTAGACCCCCAGGTCCTCAACCAGAAGGGCGGCCTCTTCCTGACCCGCCCGTCCCTCGCCCAGTACACCGCGACCCGCGAAGAGCTTCTGTGGCGCGCCGAGAGCCTCTTCTCCTGGATCGGGCAGAACAACCTCGACGTCCGCATCGGCGGCACCTACGAGCTCTCCGACGTGCAGCAGGCCCACCGCGACCTGGAAGGCCGAAAGACCACGGGCAAGCTCCTCCTCATCCCGTAAGATGAGACCATGAAACTGGACGCCGCCCTCGGAACCGAGGGCAAGTACCTCAAGGAGGTGGATCGGAGCGCCCGCGCTGCCGAGGACCTTGGCTTCGCAGGCCTGTGGACCAGCGAGACCAAGCACGACGCCTTCCTGCCCCTGGCCATAGCCGCCAACGAGACGCGGGAGATAGAGCTCGGCACCTCCGTCGCCATAGCGTTCTCGCGTTCGCCCATGGAGACGGCTCAGACGGCCTGGGACCTCCAGGACCTCTCCGATGGACGCTTCGTGCTCGGCCTCGGCACGCAGGTCAAGGCCCACATAACCCGCCGTTTCTCGATGCCCTGGGACAGGCCAGCCGCGCGGCTGCACGAGTACATCCTGGCCCTGCGGGCGATCTGGGAGTCTTTCCAGACTGAGGAACCACTGCAGTTCGAGGGTGATTTTTATCGGCACACCCTGATGACGCCGTTCTTCGACCCAGGCCCGATAGATCATCCGGAGATCCCGGTCTACATAGCAGGCGTCAACACCCGTCTCGCCAGGCTCGCCGGGGAGGTCTGCGACGGCTTCCACGTCCACCCCTTCCACTCCCCCGAGTACGTACGGCAGACTGTCGAGCCCGCCGTAGCAGAGGGCGCCGAAGGAGCCGGCCGCGACCCGGAAGAGGTCACGCTCGCTACCAGCGCTTTCGTTATCGCCGCCGAGAACGAAGAGAAGGCGACGGAGCAGAGGGAGTCGATACGGTCCCAGATCTCGTTCTACGCCTCCACACCGACCTACCGCACGGTCCTCGAAGCCCACGGCTGGGAGGAGGTCGGCGAGAAGCTTGGAACGATGGCGCGCGAGAAGAAGTGGCGCGAGATGCCTGCCCTCATCACCGACGAGATGGTCGCGGCGTTCGCCACCGAGGCCACCCCGGATGAGATCGGACCCGCACTGAGAGAGCGCTACGAGGGCCTCATAGACCGCGTCGCGCTCTACCTCCCATTCGTGCCTGGCGAGCGAGACGAGTTCTGGCGGACGATGATAACAGCTACACACTGACACCTGCTGTTCTCGATCGCACGGGCACCGAATTGATACTCAAAGTCTGTAGATTTATGGTCATCATGCCACAGAGTATTCTCCTGTGAATAATGACCCACAAGTGCTTTTGGGAGAGAGAGTACGGGAACTACGGTCCGGTTTGGGTCTGTCACAAGAAAAGCTAGCAGATGTGTCTGGACTCCATAGAACTTATATCGGAGCAATAGAGCGAGGAGAGCGAAACGTAAGCCTCCGAAACATTGTGCGTCTCGCCCAAGCACTCGACACTACGCCAACTTCGCTATTGGAAGGAATCGAGTGACGGCTCCTTCACCGTATCAAGGGTTGGATGAATCAGCATGGACCGACAAGACCAGAGAGCTCATCGACGCGCATCCGGTTGATCCGAAGGAGTTCGTTGAGGTCGTCCTACTGTCATGGGATGCTATTTTCAGCTCAAGGATTGGGGCCAAAGGGTTTAGAGTAGGCGAGCACTTGTTCCCTAAGCCACAGATAATGGGGTTCTTCCTCCATGAATTAATCGCTTTGGAACTCGAATCTAGATATCCGAGAGATTGGCACGGTGACAAGACAGCTGAAGACAAGGATCTTGTATACGTTTCAGACGTGACGTTTTCCGTGGAGATCAAAACGTCCTCCAGTAAGAACCGGATCTTCGGGAATCGCAGCTATGCGCAGAGATCCGAAGCGTCTGCAGACAACCCGGCTAAGAAAGGTAAGTCGGGCTATTATCTTGCCGTCAATTTTGAGAAGTTTTCTTCTACTGTAGGAAATCCGCGAGATCGCCTCGTCCGATTCGGGTGGCTCGATGCTAATGATTGGATTGGTCAAAAAGCCGCTACGGGACAGCAAGCTCGACTCCAACCAAGCATTGAACGATCAAAGTTGCTCACTCTGTACTCCGCGGAGTGAACAACTTCAGAACAGTTCGCTCTGATCAGGGCCGTAAGTGATGCTTGCATAGCAGCTTTCGAGCCGTTCCGAAGCGATTTCAACGTACTTCGGCTCGATCTCGATTCCCACCACAGCACGTCGATTCCGGAGCGCAACTTCCGCAACCGTACCGGAACCGATGAAGGGGTCAAATACAATGTCACCAGGGCTGCTACACGCCTTAACTATCCTATCGATAACTGCAATAGGAAACTGGGCAGGATGCGGTGTTCTCTCTTTCGACTTGCGATTAGTGCCGGAAGTAACTTTCGGATATTGCCAGACATCTGTCGGGTTCTTCCCCAATGGATTGCATTTGAGCTTACCATTCTTCTTTTGGTTCGGATACTTGACGTCTGGGTCGCGTACCTCGTCCAGATTGAAGATATAATCTCCCGGATCTTTCACGTACCACAGAAACTTCTCGTTTCGAGGTGAGAACGTCTTCTTGCTGGCAACACCGGCACCATAACTCCAGATTATCTCTTGATTGAGGAAGAAGGGGATGCGATTCCAGAGGAGGTACGGTGTTGGGATCGCCTTTGCTCTCTTCGGCAGAGCTAGATAGCCGAGATTTAGCCACAAAGCCCCATTTCCCTTCGTTAGACGGTGGATCTCTGCTATCCAGGTTTCACACCAGTCCAGATACTGCTCCACGGGTCGGTCCGTTTCGTACTCTTTCCCGATATTGTAAGGAGGCGAGGTCACCGTTAGCGCTAGTGGCGAACCATTGAGTTTGCCCATAAGTGCCAGACTGTCCCCCTGATAAATTGAGATCCCAGGTCGGCTGTATGAAGGAGAGCCTAGCTGTCGCTCGATCTCCTTCAGACTATTTTCGTATGTTCCGGTTGTGTCTGCCATGCTACTTATAGTGTGCAATAACCTCTCTGCAATTGTCAAGTCCTGGTAGGCGTACTCAAGCCTCCATTACTGTTATCGGGCCTTGGAGATATACTCTATAACATCGTGGCGAACTAAGTGGTGCTACCGGAGATCGGGTCAAAGACGAACTTGAAGACCACGATCAGAGCGTTCACGGTGAACGCTGCGTAGACCCTGCGCCTGGTTCCCGCTCGCCCCACGCCGCTCTGCCGCCAGGTGGCCACGGTCGCTTACTCTAAACCGATCGCCCGCCTGTTATCTACGGCTTCAGGACGCACTTGATGACGCCGTCCTGCTTTTTCTGGAAGATCTCGTAGCCTAGTGGGGCGTCTTCGAGCGGCATCTCGTGAGTCTTGAGGTCATCGACGCCAAGTGGGTCGTCGTCGTTGAGGAGCGGCACGATGTCTTCGACCCACTGCCACACGTTGGCCTGTCCCATGCGGAGCTGTATCTGCATGTCGAAGAGGTCGCCCAGTGGGAAGGCCTGGATCGGCCCCGTGTAGACGCCGGTGAGCGAGAGCGTTCCGCCGCGTCTCACCGCGGACATGCTGTCGCGCAGGGCGGTAGCCCGGTCTAGCTGCAGCTTGGTGGTCTGCAGTATGGAGCCAACGAGCGAGCCTCCGGCCTCCATACCAACGGCGTCTATTGCCGAGTCGACGCCGCGGCCGTCGGTGAGGTTCAGGATCACATCCCTCACGCTGTCCACCGCGGAGTAATCTACGGTCTGGACCCCGTGCCTCGAGGCCATGGCGAGACGCTCTGGCACGTTGTCCACGCCTATGACTCGTCCGGCGCCAAGGTGCATAGCTATGCGGGCGCACATCTGGCCGATTGGGCCGAGGCCCCAAACACCTACGGTCCCGCCCTCGGGGATATCCGCGTAGGCAACGGCCTGCCAGCTCGTCGGCAAGACGTCGGAGAGGTACAGAAAGCGCTCGTCCGGCGGCCCCTCGGACACTTTGATGGGCCCGAAGTGGGCCTGGGGCACGCGCAGGTACTCGGCCTGCCCACCGGGGACGGCGCCGTAGACGTGGGTGTAACCGAAGAGGCTCGCCCCCCTGCCGCGTCCCAGGAGGTTCACGGTCTGGGCGAGCTTGCCCTTATCGCGCGTGGTCTCGCACTGGGAGTAGAGTTCCTGGTCGCAGAAGTAGCAGTGCCCGCAAGAGATGTTGAAGGGGATCACAACGCGATCGCCTGGCGAGATGTGCTCGACGTCGGCCCCGACTTCCTCGACTATGCCCATCGGCTCGTGCCCGATGATGTCGCCCTCGCGCATCAGCGGTGAGAGCTTGGCGTAGAGGTGCAGATCCGAGCCGCAGATAGCGGTCGAGGTGACCCTGACTATGGCGTCGGTGGACTCCTGGATGATCGGGTCCGGGACGTTGTCCACCCTGACGTCTTCCTTGCCGTGCCAGACTACGGCCTTCATGGCTCCCTCCCTCCTACTCCGGTCAGTATCTCGCGTATTCGGAAACGTCCGCCCGTCTTCGGCGAGAGCGGCGGCGTGTCGAGACCAGAGCCGGTCCGCAATCCCTCGAGTAGGTCGAGCAAGGCCTCGTCGGCACTGTACTGCGGGATCCAGCCGAGTTCTGTACGAGCCCTCGTAGTATCCATGATCGGAACGTTTCGCGAGAGATCCAACCACCCCGGGGGCACGGGCTGCAGCCGCAGGGCCCAGGAGAGCCCTGCGCCGGCGCGGGCGATCCCGGCGGGCATCGGCACGGGACGCGCGTTCAGTATCCGCCCGATCTCCCCTGCGTCCAGAACCGGCTCCGCGGCCAGGTTGAATGCGCCGCTAGCTTTCTCGTTTACGATGCCCAGCCGGAAAGCTTCGCCCACGTCGTAGGAGTGGACCACCTGGGATCGGAGGTCCTCTATGTCGGGTATCACGTTGATCAGGGCCGGGTTGGCGAGCACACTGGGGAAGAAGGGCCCTGCAAACAGTCGCCTTATCCCCACCGCTGCCTCCTTCTTGAAGACGAGCCCGGGACGCATCCTCACGAGCCGCACGCCGGGCGCTTCCGCCTCGAAGCGGTCGAGCCTACGCTCGACCTCGGCCTTGTGGCGACCATAGTAGGAGGTCGGGGTGCCGCCGGTCGGCCAGCTCTCATCGACGCGGCGATCCTTCGGCCCCGGCGAGTACGCGCCGACCGAGGAGGCGTAGAGGAGCGAGGGAACGCCGGCCTCCTTTACGGCCCTGGCGACCCACGTGCTCCCCTCGACGTTCACCATCCACTGCTTTGTCAGGTCCCTGGAGGGTTGGATGAGCCAGGCGAGCAGCACAACGGCATCAGCGCCCATGAAGTGAGGAACAAGATCGTCGCCAACTACATCAGCCGAAGTCCACTCTACCTTCGGTATCGAAAGACCGGGCAGCCGGCGCGCCAGACCGAGGACGGATTCTACGCTTTCTTCCTTTTCGAGCGAACGCAGCACACTGGTCCCGAGGTTGCCCGTCGCCCCTACCACCACTACTCTCATGCAGGAGCCTTTACCCTACTCTCCGACGGGTGAAACGCCGGAAGCGGGATGTTGTACCATCGGTCCGAAGCGAGACTGGGAGGACCGATGCGAGTACTGGTAACGGGTGCGCGGGGAAAGGTCGGGAGGGCTACGGTGGCGGCGTTCCAGGAGGCCGGCCACGACGTAAGGGCCACAGACCTGACGCCGCCGGTCTTCGAGCGACCCGAGGAAGGCGAAGCGGACTACGTCCAGGCTGACCTATCTGACGCGGGCGACGCCTTCGCCGTGGTGCGGGGCGCTGAGGCCGTCGTGCACACGGCCGCGATCCCCGAGCCGACAAGCAATCCGCCGCACGTCGTGTTCCAGAACAACCTCATGGCGACTTTCAATACTCTGGAGGCTGCGATCCGGTTCGGAGTACCCCGTTTCGTGAACACCTCCAGCGAGACGGTGCCTGGGTTCTTCTTCCCCGAACGGCCTTTTCTTCCTGATTACGTGCCTGTAGACGAGGAACATCCGATCCGTCCCCAGGACCCCTATGCGACCGCCAAGTATTTCGGCGAGCACCTGATGGACGGCGCCCTTCGGCGCTCGGACATCAGGTGCATCTCGATCCGCCCTTCCTGGGTTCAGCACGAGGGCAACTACGAGCGTAACCTCGGCCCGATGGTCCGCGACCACTCTGAGCTGAGCGCGGGCTTCTGGAGCTACATCGACGTCTACGACCTGGCCGACGCCATGGTGCTCGCCGCCGAGAGCGACCTGCCTGGCCACGAAGTCTTCTACATCACCTCGCCTGACAACGTGGGCGGCAGGCCTTTCGAGGCCGCCGTGCGCGAGCACTACGGAGACCAGGTCGAGGTAAAGACGCCCCTCCCCCGCGAGGACTCCTCAGGCATCTCCATCGAGAAAGCCAGGCGCATGCTCGGCTACGACCCCAAACGCTCCTGGCGCGACTACCTCGACGACGATGGACGCCTGAAACCGGACGTAAAGGGCCTGTTCACCGGCTGACGCACCCGGCGAAGCGGTAGCGGCGCTCTTGCGGCACTCGTTTCAACCAGGCCAGCCTGTGTGCTAGAGGGTCGTCTACCCCCAGACCTGCTCTGCGGTCTCGACTATGGTACGGAGCTTGTACTCTTCGTCTTCGACGCTTATGGCGTTACCGATAACGGAGGTGGCGAAGCCGCACTGCGGGCTCAAGGCCAGCCGTTCCAGAGGGACGAACCTCGACGCCTCGAGAAGCCTGGCTTCGAGCTCTTCTTTCGTCTCGCGACGGGGCGTCTTGGTGGTGACGAGGCCAAGGACGGCGACCTTGTCGTCGGGCACGTGCGAGAGAGGGCCGAAGTCGCCCGAGCGTTTGTCGTCGTACTCGAGCATCAACCGCTGCGCGTTTATGCCGCCGAAGATGCGGCCCGCCAGCGGCTCGTAGGAGCCCGAGACCAGCCAGCGGCTCCCCTGGTTGCCCCGGCAGAGGTGGAAGGAGAACGTGACGTCGCTGTGGTCCCCGATCACGTAGTTGTCGAGCTCGATCCCCCGACTCAGCCAGCGGTCGAGATCCCAGCCCAACCGCTCGTAGAACGCGCGGGTCTTGGGATCTAGCAACAGCGGGTAATGCGGCGCGTCGAGCTGGATGTACTCGGCCCCGAGCCTCGCCAGCTCTTCGACCTCCTCGCGCAGGATCTGCGCCACGTCCTCCAGAAAGAGGTCGAGCGTCGGGTATGCCCTGGCGGATAGCTCGGGAGACCAGAGGTTCGCGTACATGCTCGGGCTCGGCAGTGTGACCTTCACGGTCCTGTCCGTGCGGCCCCGCGCATACACGAACTCCTCGACCGAGAGGTGGCGCCTCCGCCGCAGCTTCCCGACCACCCCGAGGGTCTGTGGGCGCTCCGTCGTCTTCTCCCCTACCGCCTCGTCTCCGTGCCACTCTCCCCACAGCCAGGCGTCTATGTCGTGCTCGCCGAAGCCTTCGACGGCCTCCACCATCTGGCTCTGGAAAGACTCCCGGCGCATCTCACCGTCCGTGACGATAGGGAGGCCTGCCCGCTCCTGCAGCCCGATAGCCCGTTCTACGGCCCGATCCTCGGTACGCTTGAACTCGGCTGTGGAGAGCCCGCCTGCGGCGTAGCGTTCGCGCGCCTCGAGCAACTCCCGAGGACGCAGGAGGCTGCCGACGATGTCTGCTCGGGCGGTGACGATGTGCTTCACACGGGCCAGTCTAGCACCCGCCCGTGTCCAGGGAAGCCTAAGCAGCTACCTTGGCGACCTCGGCTTCGATTCCTTCTGAGGCATCCCGCACGAAGAAAGTATCGGGGTCGAGAGGGAACACCACGCTCGAGGCGCAACCAGGGTTCTGTTCCCCTGCCACCTCCAGCGCCCGCAAGATGCTCTCGGCCCTGACGAACAACGTCGTGGAGCGGTC
>JBPCIR010000205.1:0-3739 GCA_051006095.1 Rubrobacter sp.
AGAACACGGCCCCTATCCACGTGGACCACGCCTACGCCGCCATGACCGAGTTCGGCCGTCCCCTCGTCGACTCTACGTTTACCGTAGCCCTGGTAACCGGCCAGAGCGTCACGGACGTCTCCCAGAACGTCTTCGCCAACCTCGGGTGGGATGAGATCCGGCTCCCAGCGCCCGTCTTTGAGGGGGATACGATCTACTCCAGAAGCGAGGTCCTCGAGAAGCGCGGGTCGCGCTCGCGCCCAGGCGTCGGCATCGTGACGGTGAAAACCACGGGTTACAACCAGGAGGGCAAGACGGTCATCACTTTCTTGCGAACCGTCATGGTCTACAGGCGGGGCCACGCGCCCGAAGTGCCCCGTCCCGCTCCCGAGGCATCATGAGAGGGATGAAACCGGAAGCCGGCGAATCACCGGCCTGGGTCTACCGGCGCTACCTGGAGTCTGGCGTGCTCGGCTTCCAGCGCTGCGCCGGTTGCGGCGCCGCGGTCTTCTACCCCCGCGTTATCTGCCCCTTTTGCGGGTGGCCAGGTCTCGCCTGGGAGACAAGCTCTGGTCACGGGGTGGTCTACGCGACGACGGCCGTGTACAGGCGGGAAGGCGACCCATACAACGTCGTCCTCGTCGACCTCGAAGATGGCTTCAGGATGATGAGCCGCGTCGAAGGCGTGCCTGCGGAGGACGTAGAGGTCGGGGCGAGGGTGACGCTCCTGGTAGACCACGAAGGCGATGACCCTATCCCCGTCTTCGTGCCAAGAGACGAGGGACGATGAGCCTCAGGGGAAAGGTGGCCGTCGTCGGGGTTGCGGAGTCGGACCTTGGGGAGGTTGGGCCAGGGTTCACCCCTTTGGACCTGATCGGGCAGGCTACCCTACGCGCCCTCGAGGACGCGGGCCTGGGCAAGTCTGACGTCGACGGCCTGTTCTCGGCGTCGGCCTACTACCACATGCCTACCCTCTCGGTCGGGGAGTACCTCGGCATAAGACCCCGCTACTCGGACGCGACGAGCATGGGCGGCTCCTCGTTCGTCTCCCACCTCTTCCACGCCGCCTCCGCGATAGAAGCGGGGCTCTGCGAGGTCGCCCTCATAACATACGGCTCAACGCAGCGCTCGGGTGGGGGACGCCTCGTTACAGGCTCGGAGGCCGACCCCTACGAGGCCCCTTACAATCCCCGCTACCCCGTCAGCATGTACGCCCTGGTCGCATCCCGCCACATGCACGAGTACGGCACCACGCGCGAGCAACTGGCCGAGGTAGCCGTCGCCGCCAGAGAATGGGCGAAGCTCAACCCGAAAGCGTTCATGCGCGAAGACCTTACCGTCGAGGACGTACTCTCTTCGCGCATGGTCTCCTCACCTCTCAGCGTCAGGGATTGCTGTCTCGTCACAGACGGTGGCGGGGCGGCGATCGTAACCAGCGCCGAGAGGGCCAGGGATCTCGAAGTGACTCCTGTCTACCTGCTGGGGGCCGGCGAGGCCCACTGGCACCGCAACATAAGCCAGATGCCTGACCTGACGGTCTCGGCCGCCGCCGAGTCTGGGCCGCGGGCCTACGCAATGGCCGGTGTAAGCCCGGAAGACGTCGACGTTGCGATGCTCTACGACGCCTTCACCATAAACACCGTGTTGTTCCTGGAAGATCTCGGATTCTGCGACAAAGGGGAGGGTGGGGCGTTCGTCTCGGGGGGGAGGATCTCACCAGGAGGGGAGTTCGCCGTCAACACCAGCGGGGGTGGGCTCTCCTACAACCACCCTGGCATGTACGGACTGCTGCTTATCGTCGAGGCCGTGCGCCAGCTCCGCTGGGAATGCGATGATCGACAGGTACAGGACGCTAATATCGCCCTCGTCCACGGAAACGGGGGCGTCCTCTCGAGCCAGGTAACCGCCATACTCGGCTCCGAGAGCGCGCTCTGAACGGCACCACCGCCAGCGTGGAGACAAGGATCTTAAGATAGGATTAAGCATGCGGCGTCCGTCGTTCGCCTCCTCTGGAGACGTCGGCCGGCGTGATAGAATTCCACTATGACTGATACGCCGAGAAAGATACAGAAGACGGAAGAAGAGTGGCAGGACGAGCTCACCTCCGAGCAGTACCGTGTCACGCGGATGAAGGGTACAGAGCGGCCCTTCAGCGGTGAGTACTACGACAACAAGGAGGAGGGAGTCTACCGCTGTGTAGCCTGCGGGACGCCCCTGTTCGCGTCGGACAGCAAGTACGATTCAGGCACGGGCTGGCCGAGCTTCTGGCGGCCGCTCGACGAAGCAAACGTCGAGACGGAGGAGGACCGCGGCCTCTTTATGCGCCGCACCGAGGTACACTGCGCCGCCTGCGGCGCCCACCAGGGACACGTATTCGAGGACGGACCGGCCCCCACGGGCCAGCGCTACTGCATCAACTCCGCCGCACTACGTTTCGACCCCGAAGCCGCAGCGGAGTAACTTCCAGGGTCTCGAAACGCCCTCTGCCGCGCGGCAGAGGGGCGTTCTTGTGTTATCTGATCCACCCAAGAGTGCCGGCTTCCTCTATGCTTGCCTCCAGGCGAGAACTCCGGAGGTAATCACCGAATGGCGACGCGGAAGATCCAGGACGAGCGTTTACAAGACCTGAACGAAGAGGACCTGAAAGACGGCGACTACGTCCTTTACTGGATGCAGTCCTCCCAGCGTGCCGAGCAAAACCACGCACTCGAGTACGCCGTGTGGCGGGCGAACGACCTCGACAAGCGCTTGCTCGTGGTCTTCGGCCTCACCGACGACTACCCAGAGGCCAACCTCCGACATTACGCATTCATGCTGGAAGGGCTGAAGGACGCCAAAGAAGCTCTAAGAAAGCGCGGCATCCTGATGGTCGTCCGTAAAGGCTCACCCGACGAGGTAGCCCTCGACGCGGGCGAAGACGCCTCCCTCATCGTCACCGACCGCGGCTACATGCGCCCGCAGAAGAAGTGGCGCGAGAAGGTCGCCGGAGAAGCGGGTTGCCTTGTCACACAGGTCGAGTCCGATGTGATCGTTCCCGTCGAGCTCGCCTCGGGCAAGCAGGAGCACGCAGCGAGGACGCTCAGACCCAAGATAGGCGAGTACCTCGAAGATTTCCTCGTCGAACTCAGACCCACGAAGCTGGAGAAGCAGTCGCTCGACATGCGGGCCGAAGGCCTCGACCTCTCCGACCCCCAGAAGGTGCTCGACGAGATGGACCTCGACCAGAGCGTGGGCGCCTTGAGCCACCTCTACGAGGGCGGAACCTCCGAGGCAAAGAAGGTGTTCCGCCGCTTCCTAACAGGAAGCTTCGACGCCTACGTCGAACATCGCAACCAGCCGCAGACCGACAACGTCTCGCACATGAGCAAGTACCTACACTTCGGGCACATCTCCCCGGTCTGGCTAGTCCTCGAAGCTAGCAAAGCGAGCACGAAGCACGACAACATCGAATCCTTCGTCGAAGAACTGGTCGTGAGGCGCGAGCTGTCCATGAACTTCGTCTTCTACAACAAAGACTACGATTCGTACTCGAACCTCCCCGACTGGGCGAAAAGAACGCTCGAAGAGCACAGGGACGACGAGCGGGCGTACACCTACACCAGAAGGCAGTTGGAGAACGCCGAGACGCACGATGAGTACTGGAACGCGGCGATGAAGGAGATGGTCCACACCGGCTACATGCACAACTACATGCGCATGTACTGGGGGAAGAAGATCCTGGAGTGGTCGAACACGCCCGAGCACGCCTACAGGACCACCC